>CAZCKG010000186.1:0-5028 GCA_964498825.1 uncultured Methanosarcinales archaeon | reverse complement strand
AAAAATAATTCCTTCTGGATACAGGAGATTTTTCCATGGAACTTGCAAAAATAGTAGAAATTCTCGAAGAAATTGCACCGCCTGAACTTGCTGATAACTTTGATGAGGGAAGGATAGGATTAATCCTCGGCCTGGAAAATAATGTGGAAAGGATAGCAGTTGCCCTTGATGCTAATCCTTATATCCTTAAGAAAGCCGCAGGAATAAAAGCAGATTTGCTGATTACTCATCACACTCTTATCTTCCATCCGATAAACAAAATTTCGAAATATATGGCAGCTTCTCTCAAGCTTGCCCTTGATAATGGAATATCCCTCTATAGCATGCACACAAACTATGACAGGGCTGAAGGTGGTATTAATGATACTCTTGCAGCAAGGATAGGGCTAAAAAATATTGAAAGTTTAGATATGGGCAGGATAGGAGAAATAGAACCATGTTCTTCGGCTGAACTTGCAGCTCACGTCTCGAAGTGTTTGCAGACTCCTGTAATGTATGCCGGAGAAAAAGAGAGAATCAGTAGGGTGATGGTCTTTGGAGGTAGTGGCTTTAGAGAAGAATTCCTCGAAATTGCCAGAGCAAACAAGGCTGATGCTTTTGTATCTTCCGAACTTAAACATGATATTCTCCGCAGCTATGAAGATCTCTGCCTGATTGACGCGACTCACTACGCTACAGAAAACCCTGGAATGGAGGCATTATGTTCCAGGCTGCGCGGACTTACTGGCATAGAGGTTGAATTCATTGAACAGCCCTCCGGGCTCAGGGCAATAGACAGTTCTTACATAAAAGAACAGGGATGAAAAGGGTATGACAGAGAAAAGAGAGGACGAAAAGGAAAGAGAGGAAGAAAAGATAACAAGTCACCATAAACAAGAAACAGTAGGAACCGACCCTTTGGAATTGATGCTTGAAGAACAGGCAAGAAACCAGGTCCGTTCGGATTATAGGCGCAGTCTGGGCAGTGAATCTCGCAGAAGATATATGGAGTGACTCTTTTTTCAGAGCAGCTACTCTGAAATAGCTACTATTCATTCTTAGTACGCAGTTTTTTATTATTTATTCCGGATAAGTCCCACCCGCAATTTTACTTCCAAGTTTATCAACCTTGCTTCTGGCATTTATTTCGGCTTCATCCAAATATTTTTCAATATGGTTTTCAATGACATGTATTTCTCCTGGCGCTGACATTGAGGACATAATTGTATCCAGATATTTGTGCTCTTTAAGAACCAAAAAAGTTGCCGGAAAGTTAATATCAAAAATCCAGCTCAGACGAAGAAGCTTTACGTCGTTCTGGTTCCTAACTTCTTCTATTTTTGCCATTCTGTTATTCAGGATATCGTTAATTATGGATCCCGAGCATCCCGGGGTTTCAGGCAGATCGAAGTCGATGGCAGGATTCCTTTCTTTTTCTTTGTAATCCTCACATATAAGCTTAAGAATATCCAGTTTATCTGCATCCCGGATTAGTTTTGAATAAAAAAGCTGTTCTTTCGAATTTTCAGCATATTCAGGAATTTCCATAAGATTGTGATGTTCCACAGCTTTTAGGATAAGATTTTTTTCATTTAGGGGAAGTCGGGAAAGAATTCCTGTTCTTTTTAAAATTTTTACTCCCAGAAGAGCATGATTTTCGGACGCCGAGTCTTTAAATGTTTTATATTTTGCAAACTGTTCAAAGCGTCCCAGGTCATGAAACAGAGCTATTGTTGCGGCGAGCCTGCACTCTTCCTCCCCTCTTTTTTCAGTTTTTGCAAGTAGAAGGATATTTTCACAAACTCTTTCCGTATGCTCAATTTTCAGCTTAATATTATCCTGGATAAAGGAATCTGGAGAAGAGAACTGAGCTACATAGTCCAGAAACCATTTTCTGAAAAAATCCAGATCTTCTTTCTGCATATTTTCGCAATAGGAACTTCAAACTATAATACTTTGCGTACTAATACAGCTTATAGATTTAATTTAACTCCAATTTACGAGTATTTCTTAACTTTGGAGTTACAGCAGAATTGGTAATTTTATTGTCTGCTTATATAGTATTTTCTTACTATAAATTTTTAGACATGTAACTCTAATATACTATTACGTGATTATAATAAAAGACCTGATGATTTTTAAGAAACTGCATAAATTATATATGTAGGAAACACACTAAAATTATATTAAGAGATAATATGGGAAAATCGATGTAACAGTTATAATTATTTGGCATATAAGCAAAAGGAATTTATTTAGTGAATAATATTCTCTGAATGTTCCCAGTTAAGTGGTCAGGGAGATATTTAGTATAACATTGACTGTAAATTTAAAACTCTTTGCGAGAAATTTTCGTAGGAACTCATTAGAGTAAACGGGGTATTTAATGAGCTCAACTAAAAAAACTAGTTTAATTGCTAATTTATTCGTCTACGTTGCTTTCATAATATGTATCTTTTCAAGTTTTTTACCTTTGGCAGGAGCTATTGCAAACGAAGGATTGGTAATAGGAGATAACAGAACTTTTAATGTACTCGATCTTGATGAGGCAATGAGAGATAATGTGACCTCTGGTTTACCAAGTCTTGATGAAGTACTGGCAAAGGATCCTGTTTCTGTATCGGGTCTGATAGAGAAAGGCAATTCTCTATATTTCCTGAGAGACTATGACTCATCCATAGGTTGCTATGACGAAGTACTTGAGATAGATTCCAATTCCTCAAAAGCCTGGTATGGAAAAGGATGTTCTCTGGCAGAATTAAGAAAACACGAAGATGCGATTAATTCTCATGATAAAGCTCTTGAGACCTTTCCAGTTTCATCTGAGAACTGGTTTAATAGAGGCAATGAGTTTTATGACCTGAATAAGTATGTGGAGGCTATTAATTGTTATGATAAAAGCCTCGCTGAAAACGAATATCTTTCTGCAGTATGGTTTCGAAAAGCTCGTTCCTTTGAGCAGCTTAATCAGAACCAGGAAGCTCTAACTTCTTATGAGAGAGCTATTGAACTGAGCTCTAATTCTTCTAGTGCTTTACATCAGAAAGGTATGGCTTATGCCAGACTTGAAAAGTATGAAGAAGCAATGAGATGTTTTGACAGGGCCCTTAACATGACTCCTGGTGACTATGACCTATGGTACCAGAAAGGAGTTATTTTTGATAAGGCTTCAGAGTATGAAACTGCAATAGCTTGTTATGATAAGGCTGTCTCTTATAAACCTGATATGACGGAAGCCTGGTACAACAAAGGTTTAGACTTTGAGAAGATTGGAATGTATCAGGAGGCTCTGACATGTTATGAGTCTGTTCTAATTTCGGGGCCTGAAAATCTTGGTGCTCTTCAGAGAAAAGGCTCATGCCTTGAGAAGTTGGGAAGAGACGAAGAAGCTCTCCAATGCTATGATCAGGTCCTGAATTATAGCCCTGATAACAAAGATGTATGGTATAGCAAAGGCAGTCTCCTTAATAAAATTGGAAATTACGATGCTGCAATAACCTGTTATGACAGAGCACTTAACCCGGATGCAGGAATTATACTGGAAGAAATAGACAGTGGCCTGCTTGAAAATCTTCAAGCTTACGAATCCACACTTCCTTCTTACCCCGAAGCGCCTGAGTTTAAGTCTCCTGAGGTTAAGATCTGGTACGATAAAGGGCTGGCATTTGATAAGCTTCAAAACTATGAAGCTGCACTCGAATGTTATAACAGTGTTACTAAAAACGAATCCGAACATGCTGTAGTCTGGTATATTAAAGGGCTTAACCTTGACAGACTTGGCAGATACACGGAAGCTGCGGAGTGCTATGATAAAGCTCTGAATCTAAACTCTTCATATGCTAAGGTATGGTACAAGAAAGGCTCCGATTATTCAAAAGTTCATGATTACAAAGATGCAGTAAAAAGCTATGATGAAGCTCTTGCTATCGACGAAAATTATACACTTGCTTGGTATGGTAAGGCTTTTGCCCTGGCAAAGATGGGGGAATACGAAGAAGCTCTTGAATGTTACGACAGAGTTCTTATCGTTGCTCCCTACAGTGCTGAGATCTGGTACAATAAAGGCCTTATTCTTGATCATCTCGAGAAGCCTGAAGAAGCTTCTGAATGCTATAACCAGGCTCTTGTAAGCAATTCTTCATATTCCGCTGCTCGTTTCAAGCTGAACAAAAACACGGATCTTATGTCAACAGAATCTCTATCCCAGCCAGTTGCAAATGGTAGCTTTAATGCCAGTTCATTAAGATCAATTTCAGGAGCTTTCTTGCCTTATCTCCTGGACTATGAACATGTTAATTCAGAAAAACCAGATATCTTCAAAAATCTGAACTCATTTGGTCCGGAGTTCGGTTATGATGCAGCATGGTATGGGAAAGCTTCGGTATACAGTAAACTCGGAATGTACGAGGATTCCCTTACTTCTTATAATATGGCCCTTTCAATCAATCCTTCACGCAGTGAAGCCTGGTATGAAAAGGGCTCGACACTTGACAGGCTTGGAAGGAGCGAGGAAGCTTTAGAATGTTACAAGAAAGCCCTGGATCTTGACCCTCAGTCAAGCAGTGCATGGAACGGGATAGCGTCGACTGCAAGCGATCTTGGAAGGTCTGAAGAGGCAGTTGGTTATTATGATCAGATGCTTGCTCTTAACGCCAGCAATACCGAAGCGCTTTATGGAAAAGGCCTTGCCCTTTCAAATCTTGGAAGATACGATGAGGCTGTCTCCTGCTTCAGCACTCTCCTTAACTTAGAGCCCGAAAATATTGAGGCTCTTGAAAATAGAGCGCTTGTTCTGACAAAATCAGGAAAATTCGAAGAGGCACTTACAGATTACGATAAAATCCTGGAGCTCCAGCCTGACAATTCACAGGTCCTGGCTGAAAAAGCATCTTTATTTGAAGTGCTTGGAAGATATCAGGAAGCAGCTGCAAGTTATGAGAAGCTGCTTGAAATTTCTCCTGATAACAGAGAGATAATTTATAGGCAGGGGAAAGCTCTGGAACAAATGGGAGATTTCGAGGCAGCAATAGGCTGTTACGACAGGATTCT
>CAZCKG010000185.1:0-5037 GCA_964498825.1 uncultured Methanosarcinales archaeon | reverse complement strand
GCCACATATTCTCTGATTGACAGGAAAAAACAATTGGATTTCTTATCGAGCAGGAGTTCAGTCATTTTTTTAACTAATTGAGTGGCTATGGTGTGTCTGAAAAGATACATGTTGATGCCCCTGGTGATCCCGGCCAGTTTGGCGAGCCGCTCAATTTGTTCTGCTATATCAGTGTAATAAATCCGTCCATGTGGATCTTGCATCGAGTAGAAAAACGGTTTTGCCGGTCGATTCTTCTTTGGGCGTTTTGCGAGCCAGGATTCCAAATATGCACCACACCAAACCACGGATATTATTCGAGCGCCCGTTTTGCCAGTTACCTGGATGCGATAACCATAATTTGTTTTTTCGATATCCTGCATATTTATATTAAGTAACTCTCCCTTCCTTTAGCCCGATTCATACAAAAAGATATTTTGGGTTATTTTTTATGCAACTACGCTAGGAATACACTTAGAATTAACATTCGTGCAAAAATAGAACCGTGTGAGAGTTTATCGCACATGCGCTTCGTTCTCTCACTAGGCTCCCTATCTTTGTTAATCAAATTTCATACCTTTTTATATCTCAGCAGCAATCGACAAATATCGTGATCGTCTAACCATTTCAAGAATTTCCTCATTGGTGCTTATATTAGATTTAAATACACCTACATAGTATATCGATTTTGCACAGTATAAATACAGTATAGATATATGGATTAAACCATACTCATATAGTGAATAATTGGAGGAAATATCCACTCACAGAGGTCCTGCATATTTACTCATAACATCTTCCATTAAAGTAAGTCCTCCGCTAAATCCTGCGTAACTGCGCTCAAGTATAACGCGGTCAAATGAAGGAAACGAAATACTCAGATGGATGGCGCTAAATTCGGGACCTGCTATAAAGGTTTCAAGGGAACTTGCAAGCAAGAACATGAAACTTCTGTCTTTTAAATTCTGCCGGATTTTGTACGCGTCAACTTCGTAAATGATTTCTGGCCATGCAGGAGTTTCAAGTCCAGTGGTCAGTTCTTCATTTATTAATTCACGCGCTTCCTCAGGCGGATTGTCCGTTATCTGGACGATGTCAGGCAGATATCCCATTTCGTTTGCAAGATATTTTGTAATGCTTACAGCTGAATTGCTGTCTGCAACCACCGCAAAATAAGGATGCGGCCTGGCGATTAAGAGTATATCACCAACAAACTCTGCAAATCTGTACGCCCGTTTCTCCTCTCTGGCGATCAGATTTTCGATAAGTTCAGACTGGACATTCAGCTTTTTTCCGACAACTCTGAGAAACTCTGAGGTTTGCTTTGGTCCCACCGGAACTCCGGGGAAGGAGATATAGGGAGTCTCAAACTTTTCTTCGAGTTTCTTTGCCGTTTTATGTCCTATCCAGCTTGAGAGGACAATATTATATTCGGCAGCAGGAATTTTTTTCAGATTTTCAAGAGCATCAAACTCTCCTACTATCAGGTTTGCCTTCAAGCCTATTTTTTCAAGAAGCTCCTTTATTTCCCTTGCTTCCCCTTTCCAGAATATGTGCTGGGAAGGAACTATACCGAATACATTTACCAGTCCTTTTTCTTTCGGAACCTTTTCTAGAAGCTGATCAATCACAGCATCAAAGAAATATTCGTAGCCATCGTATGAAGTCCCTGCAAACCCTGAGGTATTCACATGGATGATCGGAACACCAGGGTTCTTTTCTTTGTATCTTCTGATAACCGACCCAACGTCATCTCCTATAAGTGAAGGAACACAGCCAGAAATGACTGCAAATATCTCTCCATTTACAAGTTCTACTGTTGACTCAATAAGCTTTTCAAGCTTTTTCTCGCCGCCGAAAATCACATGCTCCTCAACTAAAGAGGAACAGGGAGTGCTTGTTCCCCCGTAAGGGCCTCCGGCATTTTGGCCTCCGCCGTAAAATTGGCCAAAAAGCTGGCCGATTCCACATCCTGCCCCTGAATGGAGTATTGGAACAACTCCAAGTATGCCGACAGCAGTTGAATATGCCCCTCCTAGTGCGCAGGAGTATCGCGGCGCTTCGATCGCGCCTGAAATAAGATTGGATGTTTGCAAAGATTCATCAATTACCATGATTACACCTGATTCAGTCCTCTGCTTGAAGATAATAAAGCGAATTAGGCTGCTTGTACCACCAGTCCTTGTATGTACTCTGGGTCTTTTCTTTCATAATCCTCTGGTACGAATGACTTTTCAACGACTGTAAAAGGAAGTTTCCAAATGCAATCGCTCCCGTATAACCGCTCTGGGCACTCCAGGGATGTGGATCTGACCTCAGGGCATGCACCCTTGTAACGCCTTTGTCGCGCTTGAATGCGCCTCCCTGGAATGGACAGGTCATTGCAATATCGGGATCTCTCTGGTTTGTTATATGGGTCTGTTCTGCAGCCTGGAATGTATTTACCAGAATGTCAAAGTCTCCCATCTGGATGAGCAATTTTTCAAGGTCTTTGAGAATCAGGTTGTCAAAGTCCTGGCACATTGCAGCTGAAGATTTAAGACCAAGTTCGTCAAAGTACGGGACCTGTGCCAGAAGTCTTCCCTGTCCAAGTGCACCCAGAACTTCTACTTTCTCTCCATTGCCTTTGAAATTTTCAAATTCGTTTCTGATTGCCTTCAGTTTCGGAAGCCACTTTTCATGTTCTTCTTTGATAAGGGCTTCTACTTCCTTTTCTTTCCCAGTATGTCTTGCAATCTCCCTCAGCCATTCATCCGTATGGGCAACTCCCATTGGAGAGGGGTAGAGGAAATAGGGAACTCCATACTCCTGTTCAAGCCCGCGAGCTAGATAATCAGTATAAGTCGGGCACAGTGGTGCAGTAACTGCCGCCTCGGAAAGCTGTTCAAACTGCTCCACAGATGCAAATTCAGGGACGAAGTTAACTCTAAGTCCTACTTTTCCCAGCAGGCGTTTTATCTCCAATCTATCCTGCCATGTGTATGAAAGCATACTTGCTACATTTACGAGATCTTTCTGCTTCTTCTCCGGCTTTTTGACCAGGTATTTCAGGACTGCGTGCCAGAAGGCATCGTAGCCTGTCTGGACAAGCCTTGAGCGTGAGCCCTCACAATGGATAGGGACTATTGTTGCTTTTACCTGCGGCTGGTATTTTGCAACAACTCCTTCAATGTCCTCTCCGATTATCCCTGAGGTACAGGATGTTAATATGAAGATTGCTTTCGGATTATACCGTTTCTCAGCCTCGAGGATTGCTGCGCCTAGTTTTTCGCCTGCACCGTAGACAACATCCTGTTCCCCTAAGTTTGTCGTCATCCAGTGGAGATCATAATTAGCAGGACGGCCAAGTTCAACAGGCACATGCCGATAGAGTTCACGATACCCGAGTGCTGACGATGAGCAGCCTACAGGTGCGTGATAAATAGCCACAGCATCACGTATTGTTCCAATCCTTACTGAAAGGTAGAAGTTCAGAACACAACCACTTGACTGCTGAAAGTTCCTCTCTCTTTGCCTCAGGCAGCCTGAACGGGCTTCTTTTACAAGGTCGCTTGCCTTTCCATACCAGACATTTATACCGTTAGCCCTCTGTTCTCTGTTGGGACATGTAGCCCTTGATAGGTCGATTCTTTCCTCGATAAGTTCATTTTCAGTAAGTTCTGTTCCTGACATTACTATTTCTCCGTAAGAGACCTGTTTTTCTCAGTTAATTCGTCTCCAGTAAGTTCTGCTCCTGGCATCAATACTTCTAATTGAAATCGATGCATATATAAATCGGGAATTCAGCAAAAATGTGATCTAGTTTCTCATTATCCGAATTTTTGCGGCAAAAATCAGATACCTGGGATCTCTAGGTTCAGAAAAAGTTTTCAAGTTTTAGAAGCCCGTTTAAATAAAAATAGCAAAAACCACAAACTTTTTTCTACTCATTTTTAGTCAAAAGAACATTTGTCAAAAGAACAGTTCTTAAGAGATGCGAAAAAAGAATGCTTTGAACAAGTGGATATCGAAGAAAAGAAAAAATAGCAATGTATAACTTATCAAATTACTTGATCGATCACATTACTTGATCGATGATCAATATTTGACCTATGTCCTTTTTTCTCTAAGTATATGTATTTTTAGGAGAGAATCCTTTCCGCCAAATATATCACACAAAATTAATATTATATGCCATATATTGTTACATAATAAAAATTAAGTAATAATTTATGATATCTTTTTATCTAAAAATGTTAAGATTTAAATAGTAAATCATCATTGATATTTACGCGAACAAAAAAGTTCGGCTTCCTTCTGAAAGCTTAAAAAAGTATCAATTTTCCTGCAAAGAAGGAGGATTCTATTAAAAGCTAAGAATAATGATGCCAGAAGCGACATTTTACAGAGTATGAGTAATCTCAGGAAAAGGAATACGCAAACACTGCATATGCCGCTAAGTAATTTAAAAGAGACTACACAAGAGTAAAGGAGAATATCATGGAAACAGAACATAAAGACAAGTTTATTGCAGAACTACCTATGGAAATTCAGGAGATATTAAAAAATACGGATTTTCCTGCAAACAGAGAAGACATTATTGAGCAGGAAAGGAAGAGTGGAGCACTCCCGGATATATTGAGGGGACTTGGCATGCTTCCGGACAGGAAATTCAACACTGCTGAGGATGTAGCCAAGGAACTTCATAGAATTTACATGGGAGTCCCTTCCTAAAGACCTAAGTTTTTTCATTTTTTAGGTATGGTCAAAAATAACTTCAAATTTTCACTTTGATAACTTCCCAAGTTTTCTTGCTGTCTTATACTCAATCCAGCTTGAAAGGAAAATATTGTATTCGACAGCATGGGTTTTTTCATGTTCTCAAAGGTATCAAATTCTACTATCATCATATTTGGCTCATGCCTGTTTTTAAGAATCGTTTTTAGTTATATTGTTTCTCTTCTCTGGAACATATGCTTTGGAAGAACCATCCAGAATACGTCTACCAACCTTTTACATTAAGGGTTTTTTCAAGAAGCTAATTGCTTACAGCATCAAGGAAACACCTATAACCTTCAT
>CAZCKG010000184.1:0-5043 GCA_964498825.1 uncultured Methanosarcinales archaeon | reverse complement strand
AATGTAGAGGCAGCTACGAATCCCCCAAGCACAGGAGCATCTCTGAGTATTGACCCCAGAAATCCCCCAAGAACGATTCCCGGAATAATCATAAATATAGTCATTAGAACTCCAGTTTCAAGGCCTCCTCTAAACTCTCCGTCTGCATAATAACCAGCTAAAAGACCACCCAGCAGGGGAGCTATAACATTTATACCTGGAATGAAATAGAAGATAAAAGTACAGACCATACCTATCAGTGCACCAGCTAAAACTCTAGCCATTCATTTTCACCCCCAACAACAATAGGAAAAAGATAAAAAATGATCAATATAATAAGATGAATTATATTTATTCTTAGATATATAGGTGAGCATTAAAAACCTTACTTTCGAGAAGAAAGAAAACTCTTTTTGAATTTCCTAAGATCTCGATTAGACTTGAAAACATAATTTGCATAATCATTCTTGACTTTAAGCCCCAGAAGTAAGGAAGCAAGTACTACAGAAATGCTGTTTGCTACGACAATTGCGGGATCATTCACCAAAATCCCATGAAAAAACCAGAGAACCATGCCTGAAGTTGAGCAGAGTAACATCATAAGAGATACGTCTTTTGTAGATTTTGTAGTCAGGGCTTTTAAAAGCTGGGGAGCAAAAGCTATGGTTGTCAGCGCTCCTGCAATGTAACCAATCATGAAAAACTCACTCTCCTGATAAATATTAAAGTTTGAAATGTATTTGCAGTTGATCTTGTCAGAATCTTAGCCTCAAAGTCTAACAATAAATTAAGAAAGATACAGAACCCTGATATAAGTGTACCTCTTAAATCTCTAAGGGGATATAATTATGACAGAAGATTGCCTTTTTTGTAAAATAATAGAAGGGAAAATTTCTTCGAATAAAATATATGAAGATGACTCCATTTTTGCATTTCTTGACATTTACCCGGCAAGCGAAGGCCATACTCTCGTAGCTCCTAAAAAACATTTTAACTCATTTAAGGACATGGACGCAGAAGGAGTCGGCTCGCTTTTTGAAGCTGCAAGGAAAATTACAATTGCAGTCGAGAGAGTATTTTCGGCAGAAGGATCGAATATTGGCATCAATAATGGGAAAGTTGCCGGCCAGGAAGTTCCCCATGTACACGTACATATTATTCCAAGAAAGAAGGGGGATGGAGGAAGAGGAATAAAGTCAATAGTATGGACCGAACCCGACACTACAAATCTGGAAGAGATTGCAGAGAAAATAAGGAGAGCACTCTGAAGAGAAAATAATTTAGAATAAGAATATTAAGGGTTATTTCCAAATAATATTTTCAATATAAAACCGTGGCATATTTTTCGAGATTACTGAATCATAAACAAATGGCAGAAATGTGTCATGATTCTTCCTTTTCTCTTGCTTTGGGGGTGAGAAAGTGGCAGAGATAGAAATAGACGTTCGCAAGCAGACCTGCCCTGTTCCACTGGTGGAGTGCAGAAAAGCATTAAAAAAAGCTTCTCCAGGAGATCTTGTAATTGTAAAGGGTACGCATCCGGCATCAAAAAAAGAAATTCCTATGGCCTGTGAGGCAATGGGGCTTAAAGTACTGGAAATTGAAGACAAAGAAGGAGGTAAAGAGTGGGAGATAAAGATCCGCAGATGAAACCGAAAGGAGAAGGAAAATGGGGGAAAAGACAGTTATTGTTTTGCATAGTGGAGATCTGGACAAAGTATACAGTGCACTTATAATTGGGAACGGTGCCCTGGCAATGGGAATGGAAGCCTCGATATACTTCACTTTCTGGGGACTAATGAGGTTAAAGAAAGGAGAACTTGAGAAGGGGCCTCTTTCCAAGATGAACATGCTTGGACTTGGAAGGTGGATGGTCAAAAGGAGAATGGATAAAGCCAACGTTGCTTCACTTGAAAAGCTCATGAGTGATTTCAAAGAACTTGGCGGAAAGATAATTGCCTGTGAAATGACCATGGAAATTATGGGCATAAAGAAAGAAGAACTCCGAACGGAATGGATAGATGAGTGGGGAGCTGTAGGGTCTTACATCCATGAAGCAAGAGATGCTAACGTGACTCTATTTATTTGATATCTAGGGAGCTTTTAAGGCTTAAGTTATTATGGCAGTTTGGATTTCTTTTGATTTGTTTCAATTCTTAATCAGTTATATTCAGCAAATAACGCGCTTAGAATCCTATCTGATAATTCCCAAGATTTATTGTAAACTTGAAATTTAACCAAAATTGGAATTTTACTATTAATCTGAGGAGGGGGAAGAAATATTTGAGAATATAGTTTATCTTGACAATGCTGCGTCCACCCGTCTTGATGAAAGGGTGCTTGAGGCAATGCAACCTTATTTTTTTGATACCTATGCAGTAGCCACATCTGAATTTGGTTATTCAATGGGCCTGGATGCAAAAGAAGGACTCGAAAAATCACGCGAAAGTATAATTGCAAGACTCGGCGCTGATTCAAACGAGGTAATTTTCACTTCTGGAGATACGGAGTCAAGTAATACTGCTCTTAAAGGAGCGTCCTGGGCCCTTAAAGAAAAAAAAGGCAAGCATATTATTGTCTCGAAAATAGAGGATTTTCCTGTACTGAACACGGCAAAAGCTCTCCAGAAACAGGGTTTTGATGTAACTTTCCTGGATGTGGATGAATACGGGTTTGTAGACCTCGAAGGACTGAGAAAAGCAATTACAAAAGAGACGACCCTTGTCTCAATCCAGCACGGTAACCAGGAAATAGGAACAGTGCAGGATCTGAAGCTTATTTCAGAGATCTGCAAAGAAAAAGATGTGCTCTTGCATACGGATGCTACCCATAGTTTTACCCGGCTTCCCCTTAATGTGAAGGAGCTGCCCGTAGATCTCGTTACTATGTCAGCCCACACCATTCATGGCCCCAGGGGAATAGGTGCTCTCTATATCAGGAAAGACACTCCAATAAGTAAATTTATGGACGGAGGTTTTCAGGAGTTTAACCTGAGGGCTGGAGTAGAAAATATCCCAGGAGCCGTAGGCTTCTCAAAGGCAGTAGAACTCGTAACTGAGGAAGAAAACAGAAGGCTTGAAGCCATGAGAGATGGGGTAATCGAAAAAGCCCTTTCCGAAATTCCGGATGTTACCCTCAACGGGAGCCGAGAAAAACGCCTGCCACAGAACGCAAACCTGACTTTCCATTATGTAGAAGGAGAATCTGTTACTCTGCATATGGACATGAGAGGGTTTGCAGTAAGTACAGGTTCAGCCTGCTTTAGCCGCTCCCTTGAAGCCAGCCATGTGATTAGGGGAATTGGAGGAGACCATGAAAGAGCTCATGGATCAGTTCGTTTCACCTTCGGACGATACAATAAGATGGAAGATGTCGACGCGGCTATCGATGCCATGAGTGAAATAGTGGCAAAGCTCAGAGAAATAAGCCCCCTCACAAGAAAATGAACTGGAAATAAAGAAAAAATAAGAAAGCAGGATAGAAGAAGGTTAGAAAATGGAAATTAAACGCAAAGACAAAAGCGAGACGATAAGGTTTCCTTACACTGAAAAAGTGCTGGAACATTTCAGGAACCCACACAATGTCGGAAAAATGGAAAATCCTGACGGAAAAGGCCTTGAAGGAAGCCCGGCCTGTGGAGATATGGTTGCAGTCTATCTAAAGGTCAACCCCGATACAAAAGTTATTGAAGACATAAAATTCGAATCTTATGGCTGTGCTTCAAATATTGCTACGGGTTCGGTTATAACAGACATGGCACGTGGCAAAACTCTTGATGAAGCAAAAAAAATAACCTGGAAACAGGCTTCTGAAGAACTTGGAGGTCTTCCTCCGATTAAAGCTCACTGCTCAGTACTTGCAGTTGAGGGTCTTCGTGCTGCAATCAGGGATTATGAAGAAAAGCACGGGCTTGTTACCGAAAAGGAGACTACGACCGAAGAAGTTGTCAGGAACAGGCTCAAGCATGTAATGAACCCACTAACCGGCCTGGACATAATCCGTACAAATCTTATCCTGAAAACAAGTGTTGAGGATGGAGTGGTGAGAGTGGTTGTAGACCTGCCCGCAGACCACCAGTTTGCGCCTGCGATAAAAGAAGACATTATGGAAAAGCTGGGATCTTTGTGGGATGTAGAAAGAGTAGACGTAGTGTTTACAGCATGAGAAAATAAAGAGATAGTAAAAACCTAGGGAGCAAATATAAAAAAGTAAGAAGTAAAAATTATGAGGGACAGGAAAGAGGCCGAGAATATCTGTTATTCATTGTGAGTAAGCATTAAGAATATGTGTATGTTTTACATGCGTTACTTCAGAACTTTCAGGCCCGCAGTGACAGCATTCTCCTGAAGCTGTAAGTGGATCCACATGAATAGTGGTACCTGAAAGGTAAGAAAAGTTATCAAGAAGCTTTTCTCTTATCGCGTTAGCAATGTCGTGCCCTTCTTTAACAGAAAGCGAAGGGAAAACGGCAGCATTGATCTCCACATGGAGTCTGTGGCCAATCCAGCGGGCTCTGAGGTCTGTAATTTCGCAAACACCTTCAACGCTTTCAGCAACATTTTTTACTTTATCTATAACTTCAGGCTCAACGCCATCAAGCAGGCGAGTAAAAACGAGTTTGCTCGAGTCAAGGACTATTTTGAGAATAGTGACTGTAATTATCATTCCAATAAGAGGGTCAATAATAGGATAGCCCATCCAGACTCCGGCTGCCCCGATAAGGACTGCAAGGCTGGTCAAACCATCCACTCTGGCATGGTACCCGTCTGCAATAAGAGCCGCACTCCCTATTTCCTTTCCAATATTCATTCGGAACTGTGCCACAACTTCGTTTCCTATACACCCTATGACTGCGGCAAGAGCTACGGCCCCCAAATGCCCTACAGGCTGGGGGTTTAAGAAACGAATTACAGATTCGTAACCTGCTACAGCAGCACTGAAGAGGATAAGGAAAACAATGACTATGCCTGCAAGATCTTCCACCCTGCCGTATCCGTAGGAGAAGCATTTACTTGGTTTTCTTCTGGCCAGGGAAAAAGCTATTGCAAGAGGAATTGCAGTTGA
>CAZCKG010000183.1:0-5055 GCA_964498825.1 uncultured Methanosarcinales archaeon | reverse complement strand
AACTCCCTCCTTTAGTATTAGCAAAGGACTATGGCTCGACATAAATAGAACTAAAGTACTCCCATTCTGGACAACAAGATAACATTTTGATTTTGCGAATAATTTTTTTGCTGGCTTTATTATGTACTTCAAATTCAGAAGCTGATTAAGTGTTCAACTTGTAAGTGTAAAACTCTTCTCATCTCCAGTAACTCACCCAGAGCCTCTACACTCAATTAATAACGACCGCCTTACATTCTTCCGAAGATAGCACAGGCTCCCTAAACTACTCAACTGCGCCAGCCTCTTCACTCATCCTCACACCTAAAAATCCCCAAAAACCGAACCCTCAAATTCACTAACTAAATAAAAAAGTATCCTCTTTCGACTCATCTTTTTTCACTCAAACACTCGAATCAGGTTAGTGCATAAGAGCCTATTACTTTTATCCTAAATAAAATACAAGCTTCTCATACGACCCGATAGCCCTAACTTTGAACAACAGGCACATTTACGGGCAATCTAATATTAAAAAGCTTTTTTTAAAAATTTATTTTTTACCTTATACATTAAATTTTATTCAAATCTCTCCCATCCCTTCCATAAAGAACAGAATAAAAAATTTAAACTCTCATATATCCCGAAAAAAGCGTAAATGGTCAAAACTAATTAGGGCATATAACCTTTAAGTAACGAAGACCTTTTATTAATTCTCTTTTTCTTCTGCGCTAAAGTATATAATAAATTCAGTACCTATATCCCTTTTTAGCTCAATCTTACCATCTAATTGATCTACCAAAATGTTTACAAGCTGTAGACCAAGCGTACTTGGATTTTCAAAATCGATATTTTCAGGAATGCCATTTCCGTTGTCTGAGACTTTGAGAGTGTATCTTTTAACTTTCTCGGGGAGCTCCCCTTTATTATCCAAATCATTTCTAGCTTCTTCACTATAAAGTTTAATTTGGATTTCTCCTATATTCCTTTCAGAAAATGCATATTTTAAGGAATTAGAAATAAGTTCGTTAACAATCATTCCTAATGGGACTGCGGTGTCCATGTCAAAGAAAATGTCCTTTTTGATATCCGAATTTAAGGTGATATCAGAGTTTCCAATCCTGTAAGTATGCAAAAGGTTTTCAGCAAGCCTTTCAATGTATAGAGAAAAATTAAGGGCATCTGTTTCTTTGCCTTCATATAGTTCTTCATGAATAAGGGCAATAGAGGATACTCTATCTTGGCTTTCTTTAAAAGCTTCTAAAACTTCTGAATCCTTAATATTCTCTCGATTCCTGAAATGCCCAGCCTGAAGATCTAGCAAAGAGGAAATTACCTGCAAATTATTCTTAATTCTGTGATGAATTTCTTTTTGACGGGCAAATTCAATTTTCAAAAGGGCATCTTCTACTTTTTTCCTATCGGTAATGTCTCTAGTAATAGCTGAGATAGCCACAAGCTTTCCATACGGATCAAAAACCGGAGAAATAGTCAATGAAACATTTATTATTTCTCCACCCTTTTTTAGTCGTAACGTTTCATAGTTCTTGATCTTTTCTCCCTGTGTGATCTTTCCGATAAACTGGTTTATTTCCCCTTTAAGATTATCTGGTTCAAGTATCGATACATTTTTTCCAAGAATTTCTTCAGCTAAATAACCATAAATTTGCTCTGCACCCTTATTCCAGCTGGTAATAATACCTTCAAGAGATTCAGTTAAAATAGCGTCATTTGATGACTCCACAATATTCGCTAAACTCTGAATTTTCTCTTCTGCTTTTTTACGCTCTGTAATATCCTGAACTGTTCCTTTCAGTTTAATCGGAATCTTTTTCTCATTAAAAATAACTTCAGCCTTCATATGAATTGTGCGTACTTCTCCATTAGACAAAATAATCCTATGATCTATGCTGAAAGTTTTTCCCTTTAGAGCTTCATTATGGGCGGTATCCGCATATTCTCGATCATCACGATGTACATAACTTAAATACTCATTATAGGATGGAGCTAATTCTTGAGGATTACGTCCAAAAATATGATATAATTCATCAGACCAGTATGCTTTATCTGTTTCAACATCCCAATCCCAATTGCCAATATGCGCCATTTTTTGAGCTTCAGCTAGACCTTCTTCGCTTTCTTTCAATGAGTTGTAAGCTTTTTTAAGTTCAGCTGTACGTTCTCTTACTTTTACTTCTAAACTATCGTGTGCCTTTTTAAGGGCTTCTTCTGCTTTTTTGCGCTCTGTAATGTCTATGAATGCGGAAACAGCTCCTCGTGGATAATTCTTCTCATCACGCAAGGTTCTAGCGTTACCTAGCAAGTGTCGTACAGCACCGTCAGGATAGACAAGATCGAACTCGTAGTCTTGTACATCTATGCCTTTAGCAGACATCCTCATCGGCATATCTGCAACTGGGATCTCCATCCCGTCCTTGAATATCCTATAGGTCTCAGGTCTCTCCCCTTCAGGAGCGAATTTTGATGCATTGACACCCTTAGGAAGGCGAAGCCATTCATAGGAAAGTCGGTTACCAGTCAGCTGATGCGCCTGGGGATCATGTGTAATCCACACAGCTGCAGGCACTGCATCCAATACTGCTTCCAGCTCATCCGAACGAGCTTTTTCACGTTTCTCGCTCTCCCGCAGTGCTTTCACAAGGTCATCGCGTTCTACCAGCAACTTGGCCAGACTGATATTGCTGTAGCTTAGCTGCGAGGTCATGTTAGCAAACGTCATGAGAAATTTCATGCCTGTGTCTACAACTTCCCTGCTCAACCGTGGAACTTTTTCAAGAGCTGCTATATAGTCCTCCTCATTGAAACCGTATTTTCTGGCCTGGGATCGAAAGAGTTCATAGTCCAGAGGCTCGTCCTCAAAAAAGAACTGTCCTGTGAAGATGTAGCCTACTTGATGGCCACCCACCATGATAGGAGTCACAATATCCCACATGTTATTCTTGCACTTGTACATCTTAAACTCTCCAGGGGTAACGCCTGAAGATAATTTTGTATCACTTTCCACGCAATGCTTGCAGGCTTCGGAGTGAACCCTGTGGAATTTAGTGCAGATATCCTGCCACCCAACACCTACCAGAACATTACCTTTTAGATCATTTAGGCCAATGGGAATGTGAGAAAGCTTATAGAAATCTTCCATGAGGGGCTGGATCGCCTGGATATCAATTATCTCGGCAAGCTCCAGATTCGCGATCTCCTGAGCAGGCGAGAGAATGTTTTCTAACTTAAGTCTGAGACGTTTCTCACTCTGGCGCAACGCCTCCTCTATCCGCTTGCGCTCGGTGATATCAGTAAACATACCAAGGGAGCCTGTAAACTCGCCTTCCTTATTGAAAAAAGCTTTAGCACTTATAAGCGCCCATAATGGAGAGCCGTCCTTACAGATTAATTTAAGTTCATAGACCTCATTGATACCCTGTCGCCTCTTTTCCATATTCTGTTTGAGGATATCTTTACCTTCTTCATCGGCAAAGTCCCATAAAAATCTGCCAATAAGCTCTTCCAGACTGCATCCGAGCATCTCAGCAATTTTCTTATTAGCGAAAGTAATCCTGACTTCAGCATCAATTATCAATATACCTTCATTGGCGGTTTCTACGATATTGCGATATTTTTCTTCGCTCTCTTTAAGCCTCTCTTCAACTCTTTTGCGTTCATTGATATCACGGGCGACATAAATACTTCCAATGAGTTTTCCATCCTGATCATGGAGTGGCGAGGTGCTAACTACAAAATAACCCCCAAGACAACCCTCGCAAACCTCCGCGGTGTGCTCAGCCCCGTCTCTAAGCAACTGCCGGTGCGGGCAAAAAGAGGGGGGCTTGTCTGTCCCATGGATAACATGATAGCAGGTTAACCCTACGCACTCTCCCGGTGTCACCCCCAATCTTGCCGCCATGGTTCTGTTTGCACGAACAATTCTATATTTATTGTCGATTATGGCTATCAGGTCTGGCACAGCGTCAAAGGTATATTCCCAATTTTTTGCAGCCTGAATAGCTTCTTCTTCCGCCCTCTTCCTTCCGGTATTTTCTATCCTCTCCCATTTCCCTTCCCTTTTGATCAAAGAAAATTGATGGTGAGAGACTACATTAATAACCTCGGCTGTGCTGCACGTATCGAAATAATATGAGCATAGAGCTATCACGTGGTGTTTGTCAATAATAGCATCAACTTTATTTTCATAATCAATAAACTCACTCCAGCCTTCTTTTTCCAGCCAGCGATTGTCCCCTGAAGCCCTAAGTCCGTCATAGCCCCGTGCTAGAGCCTGATCGATTTTTTCAACCCAACTATCTACGGCTTTCTCTGAATCGAAAATACCCCCCTTAATATACCCTTGAGTGTAAGGGATAATTTCCATTTGCTCCTTTTCCAGATAGACATCAATATCCAGAACGACCCTTTTCATGGCTTCTTTTGCCTCTTCTACTTCTAATGGTTGTGATGTAATCCACACGCAAAGCTCGTTATTTTCCAGCCCTGCTTTAAAGTAAGGAACCAATATGTCAAATAAGTCTTCTTTTGTGTGGTAAAACTGACAGAAATGCGTTCCCCAAGGCACATCTCCAATAATATTAAGACCAGAATTTCTCAGCTTTTCTTCCATTAAATACCCTCTTCAACCAGGAAAAATTCACTCTATTAGCCACGTTAAGCAGGGTTAGTCAAATTATCTACTCCCTATTCTCTACGAGCAAGTTCTGTCTTTCTATCAATTGCTAGTTAATTATATGTAAATATTTATGAAATTGTATTATAATAGTTTTTAAAGTCTTTTTGGGAAACTAATAATTCGTAAACTACTTGCAGTTATAGATAGATTCCTAAATATCACACACAGGGCCTCTACACTAAATTAAAAAAGCTACCTTACCTCTTTTATCCCGAAAAGTCACAGGGTCCCTACCACTCGACTGCGCCAGCCTCTTCAGCCTCTTCACACCTAAAATCCTTTAAAAACCCACTCAACTTCATCAACTATCCAAAATAGTCCCCTTTCTACCCATCTTTTTTCAGTCAAACACTCGAATCAGGTTAGTGCACAAGAGCCGGATC
>CAZCKG010000182.1:0-5060 GCA_964498825.1 uncultured Methanosarcinales archaeon | reverse complement strand
TGTATCCGGTTGAGAGGATTCTCTTATCCCGGACGATAACAGCTCCCACATTGTTACGGAGGCAGGTAGCCCTTTTGCCTACCACGAAGGCGATTTCAAGGAAATATTCATCAAGGGAAGGTCTGTTTATCATTGTTTTTAATGACCAGTAAGAGGTATAAATATATATTCGTCAAGAGAAGGTCTATCTGTCATTATTTTTAGTGAACAGTAAGAGGTATATATAGCTGTGACGTTACAACTTGTACCGTTTTTAAGAGTTAATTTTAAATGGGATGAATCAAACGGTTTAAAGATAAATTGTCTTTCAAAGAAGAATTCATATAATTGGTGAGAATAGAAATAGAAAAGATTAACTTATTTATAATATTGATTTACTTATATTATTGATATATCCAGGACATTACCCCCAAAAGCAATCTGAATTGCATTCATAGTAAATTCATAATTCTCAAAAATCTAATTTATAAGTCATTATAAATTTCGATTTTTCTCGATGTTTCTGGATTAAACATCTGGATTATCATCTGGGTGTAGAGAGTTGTTCGGATAAATTCGAAAAAAAATAGATGCATATATCCGGAGTATTAATTATGGCAACAGGTTTGACCGAACTTTTAGATAACTTCGTGAAGAATCACGATGATCGCCAGTTGCTGGCACTTCCCCTTGCAGTACTCGCAGTTTCCTTAGTAGTACTGCTAGTTTCCTATATAAGCAGTGGGTCGCCGGTAATCCTGGGAATGGAATTCCAGGGTGGTACCCAGATTTCAGTGGAAACGACTGATTCTCCTGCTACGCTTGAAAAAATGTATTCATCTTATCCCATCACTGATGTCCGACAGGCAGGAAGCAGGGTTGTCATGCAGTTCGGGATTATGGATAATGAGCAGCAGGCTCAACTTGAAAAGGATGTTATGAGCCGCTATTCCAATGTGCAGATTCAGCAGGTCGGGCCCATCTACGGCAAAGATTTGCAGTCACAGGCCCTCAAAGCTTTAGTTATTTCTTTCATAGGAATGGCAATTGTGGTATTTCTGCTCTTCCGTACTTTCATACCTTCCTTTGCAGTGATACTTTCTGCCTTTTCAGATATCGCAATTGCAGCTGCTTTCATGAGAGTTGTAGGGGTCGAACTCTCCCTTGGAACACTTGCAGCTCTGCTTATGCTTATTGGTTATTCTGTAGATAGTGACATTCTGCTCACAAATAGAGTAATTAAACGTCGGGGTCCTGTAGAAGAGAAAGTCTCCCGGGCTATGCATACAGGGATTACCATGACCACAACCACCCTTGTGGCGCTTGCAGTCATGTATATAGTTTCAACTTTCTCTTATCTGGTTATTCCCTCATTCTCACAGATTACTCTGCTTTCTCAGATCTCAATTGTATTGATTGCAGGGCTTTTTGCAGATATGATGAATACCTGGCTTTTAAACACAGCAATTCTGCGCTGGTATGTAATGAAGCCTGAGTTCAAAGGGAGGTATAATAGATGAGCGACAAAATGAGCCTCTTGAAAAATGTGCGAGTTATTGTTTTCATCCTGATCTTTCTTGGCTCTATTGTAGCTATCCATCCAGGCTATACCCCAGGAAAAGGGACAACTTCCAACCTGAATTTCGGACTTGACCTGGAAGGTGGATCCTGGCTTCAGATAAAACTCGAAGGGGCACTTGCCCAGATAGACGCAGATTCCGGAAAGCTAGCCAGTGGAATTATTGAGCCTTTAATAGGTGCTCCTATCGAAATAACAAAAAATACCCTTGAAGTTGGTGGATCTGCTGAGAAATCTATCACCTTTACGACATCCGCTCAAGTTAGCGCATCCCAGCTTGAGTCTCTGGGGGAAGTAAGTGTAGACAAGCTGAGCGGGAATACAACTCAGGTAACTATCTCCTCCACAAGCAAGGAAGCTCTTATTCAGACTTATCTCTCTAAAGCCCTTGATACGGAAGTAGTTACTATTACCTCCGAGAGTGGAGTTACCTACGAAATCAGGACTGCAGTCACTGAAGAACAGCTTGAGGCCCTACTGGAAAAAGTTGGAGCCACCATTCACAAGAACGAGGATGGGACTTCAACTTACAAAGAAGGAGTCAGTACTCAGACCAGAGACCTGACAAAGAGCATCCTCAGTGACAAGCTTAACTCTCTTGGCCTGAAAGATATTCCTGTCAGGACTGTAGGGGAAGATTATATCCTAATCGATTTTGCAGGTATTGACCTGGCAAAAGCTAAGGAAATCGCCGAGAAACCAGGGAAATTCGAGATCCGGATTCAGACCACTGGAAACGAAACTGAGCATGTGATTTACGGCGATTCCATCGTAAGTGTTGGAGTTCCAACTTTCCATGACGAGCAGTGGCACACTCCCTTTACCCTGAATGATGACGGAGCCCGGACACTTCAGAAAGTTGCGCTTGACACCGGAGCAATTGACAATCCTGATCAACACTATCTGATGATGTATCTGGATGGGGTCGAGATCTATGGAGCTCCTTTAAGTTATTCTGCAGCCGCCAAACTTCGGGAAGCTCCGATCTATTCCTGGGAAGCTTCCACAGGTACTGACGAAACTGCTAAAGAACAAGCTGAGGCCCTTCAGATTCACCTCCGAGCAGGAGCTCTTCCTGTCAATGTGGTACTTGTAGGCTCAGGACATGTGGATGCAGGTCTTGGATCTCAGTTCAAAACTCAAGCCATGATTGCAGGCTTAATTTCCCTGATTGCAGTAGCAGCTGTGGTTTTCTTTAAGTACAGAAGGCCTGAAATTCTGATACCCATGGTTGGGACTTCCACAAGCGAAGTTATTATGATTCTTGGATTTGCTGCACTTATAGGTTGGCAGCTTGATTTGCCAGCAATTGCAGGTATCATAGCCTCCATAGGTACTGGAATTGACCACCTTGTAATTATTACAGATGAGGTGCTTTATGAAGGCAAACTCCCCCCAACAAAGGTCTTCCATTCCAGAATCGGAAAAGCTTTTACAATTATTTTAGGAGCAGCCTCCACAAATATCATTGCTCTGTCTCCTCTGGTTGTAATGGGTTTCGGTACTTTGAAGGGTTTTGCTATTACAACTATCGTTGGCGTCCTCATAGGTGTGTTAATTGCAAGGCCGGTTTACGGAATAGTAATCAAGGAATTCCTTCATGTAGATGAAACTGGAAACGGAGGGATAACTGAATAACTTTGTAGGGAAAAGACAAATAAAGTTCCTTCAATGTAATATTCAAAAACGAAAAATCAAGGTGGAACAATGCAAGATCTCTGGACTCTAAAATACAGGGTAAATACCCTGGAAGAAATGCTCGGGAATGACAATGCAGTAACCACGCTTTCCGAACTGACCAGGTCCGGGACTCTTCCCCACCTTATTTTATACGGTCCGGAAAATTCAGGAAAAACGACTGCTTCTCTGGCGCTTGCTCGGAAACTCTATGGAAGTACATGGAAAAACAATTTTGCATACTTCAATGCGTCGGATTTTTTCGATCAGGGAAAACGTTATCTTGTCAGAGATAAACGTTTTGTGCGTTTTCTCGGTACCGATGACCCTAAGAAAATCTATAAAAGTGTAATTGATATTTTTAAGGAAATAATCAATGAATATGCTGGAATGGCCTCTATTGATGCCGATTACAAGCTAATCTACATCGACAATGCAGAGTCTTTGAGTTCAGATGCACAGCACGCTCTCAGGCGAATTATGGAAAAATACAGTGCAACATGCAGGTTTATTCTTTCTACCACAAAACCTTCCAGACTTATCATTCCTCTTCGGTCAAGAGGCCTTCAAATCTTTTTTACGTATGTCCCTGACTCTCTTCTGAAGATCCATCTTGAGAAGATCTCCTGTGCTGAAAATTTGCAGTTTTCAGATAACGCACTTGATGCGATTCTTTATTTTGCTAAAGGAAACGTAGCAAAGGCTATTCAGACTTTACAGCTTGTTTCCCTGAAGGCACAAAATTCAGTTATTAATGAAGATCTCGTATATGAAGCTACTATGAAAGGCAGGGATGAATCCATAGATGAACTGCTTTATGCGGCTCTTTCAGGAGATTTTTCCAGAGGAAGGCAGCTAATTGATGATATGATAATAGAAAAGGGGCTTTCGGCAACCGAAATACTTGAAGGGCTTTCAGAAGCTCTTGTAGATTCAGGAGAAAATGATATAGATACTGCTCGCCTGATAGTAAAAATTTCCGAGGCTGATGCCAGACTCGTAAATGCTGCCAATGAGAGAATACAGCTTGAAAAACTGATTTCTATTCTCTCCTAAGCTCTTTTTTTGTAAGTGTGACTCTGTTCTTATATTCTTCGCTTGATGATAAGTTTCTAAAATCCTATTATATATATGCTTCTATTTTCATTTGTTTGTTTATCGAAATTTATTTATATTATCTTCCAAATTACAATTTTCGATTAGAAAATTATATATACTATTAATTTTTATCTTTTATCACAGAAAGACTCAAAATTAAGGCTTCTCAGGATTTAATTGGCTCAGTATACTCACACGAGTTAAGGGCTTAAAGTTTCAGGCTTGTCAGATTGGGTATTCCTGGATCTAAAGGGTTCAGAGCCTGTTTTTCCTTGAGTAAATAGCCAAGAGTCTTCTTGTAGAATCCACAAAAATCTCTCCATTGCTCCCTGAATAACTCCCTCATTTCAGGGAGGCTCATGCTCTTAAGGCAGAATTGTTTACAGTTTGTGGAAAAGAAAAAGATTCTGCTGGATTTCAAAAAATGTTGCCTGCCTGAATTCTTCCTTCAGGTGGGTAAACTTTCTCAAAACTACTTTTCAGCTTTTTCAAACAAGTAATCTTCAGTTCTTTCAGTATACCTGTAGTGTTTCACTGAGTGATACAAAATAACTTCAAAGAAAACAATAGCAGGCAAGAAATCAAAAAAGACTCTAGGGTCCCAGACAAAGCCTATCCCTCAGCTTCCTCATCCTCAGGAAACAAGTACGGATCCCTATATTTTTATCCGGGATTTTTATATCCGGTTCCCTAAACGTAAAGATTCTCATAACTAGTGGTTTATCTT
>CAZCKG010000181.1:0-5069 GCA_964498825.1 uncultured Methanosarcinales archaeon | reverse complement strand
ACTAGTCGGTATGGCGTTGATACCAGCTGTAAGTGCACAAGAAGAATTAAAAGTAAGCGATAAACCTTCTGAATTGGAGCAAGGTCTAATAGATGCGTTGAATTCTAATACAAGAAATTTGCCTACAGACGATGTAGTTGTAAATTATGTTAAAGCAAACAAAGATAAAATTTCGAAAAGCAATTTTGTACTGAACAATAGTACTTTAAGCAAAAATCAATCAAGGACATATAAACTAAAAGATGGATCAAAAATAACTTTCACAAACGATAGCATTTTTTCAATCACTCGCATAACGGAAGAACCAAATACTGAAATAGCAAAGCAGACTGCTGCAGCAGCAAGCCTTTCGACCACTCCTATTCTTAAAACAGAACACGCTTTCTATAATTGGATAACTAATAATATAGTACTATATAAGATGTACACAAAAGGATATTTTGATTATAATGGTCAGACGGTAACGGGTCATCTTGTGGATGCATGGTACGTAAGATACTACCCAGCATTCTGGCAAGTTAGCGGCTGGGAGGAAGGAGTTATTAATTATAGTACGGGTAAGCGTTCAGATGTTTATGGTAGGGGACATTTCACGTACGGAATTTACATCAATGACATAGACATAGAATTACGTGAACACTATGACAATTTGTATATAAAATGCAACCAATACGGGAGCTATAGTGGTATCTTAGAGGAAGATTAACTAAAGCAATTAGAAAGTACATAAGTAATCCTTTTCGTACTTTTTCCTTCCTTTTTTTCCAATATTGCTATTGTTTCACTGGCTGTTTTAATACCATGCTTTCAGCATGTCGACAATAGAAATTTAGATTAAAATATGTAGTAAAAGGATTTGTTAATTATGGAAAAATTAGCTAAGGTTGTTATAGGCTTCATAGTATTATGCTTTGTGATTTTTGTTATTTTAATGATATTATTGTATAGATAAAGTTATTGGGATAGATTTCCAAGCCTTGAAATCAAAATCGTCTCCAATAATACATTACTACGTATGTATGCACGTATTATATCGTGCATATATTGGTTCCAGAAAAAAATTATCTTTTACAGAGTTAAATCATACAATCCTATAAAGGACGTATTGGATTCCTGAGGAAGATGCAATAAGGATAAAAAATGAGCTTGAAAAAAATGAAAATATCTTTACTGTACAGTTTGATTACCTTTATAGTAACTAAAATCCTGAACAGTTAAGTCTGTACGATCTTCTTTTTCAAAAGTACTTGCCAATGTTGCTCGAACTCAATGTATTGGCTGGTGGGGCAAATGTTTTATGACAAAGTTAATAAAAAGATAGCCTTTTTGTTAGTTTGTATATTTTTTCTTATCGCAGTATGGTTTGTGCTTGATTTTGTAAAGATAGGCCCAGGTTTGCCTCCTTCAGAGTCTATGCCTAAATGGTATATTCCTGGAGCCTGGCAAGGAAATGCTGAGAAATGTACTTTATCTTTTCCAGAAATTTCGCCTTATTGCAAAGTTGGAAAATATCCTGGTGGAAGATTTATAAATGTCTGGTACTTTGATGATGAATCCAAATTTCTAAAAGGGGAAGCTACTCTTTATCGTTATCTTGAGGGAAACGGTAATATGTTCCATAAGAAACTGAATATTAGTGCAGAACTTCACGAAGAAATTGGAAGATATGAAGTTGAAAATTCGCCTAACCTCACATCTTTCAACTCAACAGGATATGAAAGCCCTAAAACATCGGGATATTTTCTAGTTTACAAGAGACCTTTCCTTGAGGGAAGAGAAGATTATTTCATAGCTTATTATGGAATCATGGAAACAACAAATCTAACTGAAGAAACCCCAGAGCTGAAAAAATTAATTGCAGAATCATATTATATGTCTAATAAAAAAGGAAAAGTTGAAGGTTTAAAGGTGGGAAGGTAAAAAGGAGGGGATAGTTCATCAAGGACTTAATTTCCTTCTCTTTTTCTATTTATGCACACAATACATACGCATACATATTAACGCGCCTGCAAATAGTATTAAAAAAGATAACAACTACTTGGAAGAAGGTATTCAATGAAAAAAGGAACAATACTCCTAATTGGCTCTTCTCTTGCGATACTTGCAATATGTCTAGTTCTTCGATTCAAAAATAAATTCATTGTTTATTGGAAAATTCGTGTTCAATGGGTAGATCAAAAGTCAGTTTGTATGAACATACTTCGGAATCACAGTACTAATTTAAGTTTTTTTTCTAATTAGGACTTACGCACTTGAGGGCTGAAATCAAGCATAAGCACCCTTATCGACAGAATTTTGATTTATACAGTTAAGTGTTTTCCGCTTTTGTTTTTCAGTTCAACTGCGTAAGTCCTACTAATATTGGAATAGACAAGAATTCTGACAAAATCAAATTTTTAAAATTAATCTTTGAGCTAACTTAAGAAATTCTCTTATATTATATAAAAAAGCTTAAATATAATAAGAAGGCAGGCTTGTTACAATTAGATATGATTTAAATAGGATTTAATTATAATTCAAATATATTTCTGGAATTTTGAATGACAAAGACATCAATGTTGAAAAATCAAAATAGAATAAGTTTTAAAAAACTATCGTCCGAGTCTGTGGAGCTTGGAATACTCCTTGCAATCGTAGGTGGATTTCTGGATGCTTATACATTCGTTGGAAGAGGCGGGGTTTTTGCCAATGCCCAGACAGGAAATGTCGTACTCATGGGCATAGAAGCTGCAACAGGAGAATGGGGGCAAGCAGTGCTTCATGCAGTTCCGATTCTGGCATTTATTGTCGGAGTATTAGTTGCCGAGATGATTAAAAAACCCTCAATAAATCTGTTCATTTCGGATGCAGAAAGGGCAGTTTTAGTTCTTGAAATTGCAGTCCTTTTTATCGTAGGTTTTATACCCTACACGAGCCCGAATATTATTGTAACTGTCGCGATCTCATTTGTCTCTGCAGTTCAGGTCTCTTCATTTCGCAAACTTGTCGGTTCCCCATATAATACAACTATGATCACCGGAAATTTACGGTCAGCTATACACGAAGTTTATAATGCTGTCACAAAAAAAGACAGCGAATCGGCTTTGCAAGCAGTCCGATTCTCTATGGTTAACCTTTCATTTCTAACAGGAGCTATTTTCGGAGGGTTGCTTACGTCATTTATTGGAGTTAAAGCAGTATGGGTTACTGTAATTGTGTTAATTTGCCCTGTGATTTTGTTCAGTATAGACGAACATAAGAGTAAGAATGTTCATATTGAAGTATAGAGATTCAGAGGCTTATTGACAAAAAATTAAGACTCGAAATGAGACTATTTTGCGCAATCTATATCATCTTTCAGGTCAGGGAAGGTAGCAATGGCAAGAGACAGAAGAGACTATTATTATCATCAGGCAAAAGAGGAAGGGTACCGTTCCAGGGCTTCCTTCAAACTCAAGCAGATCAACGAAAAACATAATATTATCAAACGTGGAGACTCAGTTGTGGATTTAGGCGCAGCTCCTGGCGGCTGGCTGCAGGTCGCAAAGGAACTGTCCGGGGGAAAAATCCTTGGCGTGGATTTACAGAGAATCGATCCAATTCAGGGAGTAGAGACTATCCAGGGCGACATAAACGCAGATTCTACAATTAAGAAGATTATCCAGATCGTAGGGTCAAAAGGAGCTGATGTGGTGCTCTGTGATGCAGCCCCCAACCTTTCAGGTAACTGGTCTTATGATCATGCACGTTCAATTGAGCTTGCTACCTCTGCACTGGAATGTTCCAGAAAGATTCTCAAACCAAAAGGAAACTTTGTTGTAAAAGTCTTTCAGGGAGACATGTTCAACGACTACATGGAAAAAGTCAGGGAAAACTTCGTTCGAACAGCAGCCTATTCTCCCAAGGCATCAAGAGCCCAGAGCGCAGAAATCTATGTTATAGGAAAGAAGTTCCTTACAGCTCCCCTCCGCAAAGGAGACGAATTCGTTGTGGATATAGAGAAACTGGGCTCAAGCGGGGATGGAGCCGTACTTATTGAAGGTTTCGTTGTTTTCGTAAGGGAAGTTGAGGTCGGAGAAAAGGTCAGGATCAGAATAGATGATGTCAAGCCGAATTTCGCTTTTGCGGAAGTTGCGGAAAGGCTTGGGAAATCCGAGCAGCCCGAGTAAAGTCTGTAACTTTAATCAAAAAATCCAGATAATTCAGCCAATTAACAACTATAGTTTCAGTAAAGAAATCTATATATTTAAGCAGTTCAATATATAATTCAGCAATAGAAATATTGATTAATAGAGAAAAATCCATGCAGTCAAAAACGACCAGTGAAAAAGACCAGTAAAAAGAAAGAGTTTAAAACGATTTTCAAACACGGTGATCCGGTTGATTGACCTTCACACTCACACAATTTTCAGTGACGGGGAGTTGCTTCCAAGCGAACTTGTCAGACGGGCAGTTATCCACGGCTATGAAGCTATTGCACTTACAGACCATGCTGATTATACAAATCTCGAACATCTCCTTGATGCTGCAAAGAAAGCAAAATACCTTGAAAAAGAATGGGACATCCGTGTTCTGGCAGGCGCCGAACTGACACATGTGCCCCCAAGAAAGATCGCTCCCCTGGCAAAGAAAGCAAAAGAACTGGGCGCAGAAATCGTAGTCGTGCATGGGGAAACCATCTCAGAGCCTGTAGCTCCGGGAACAAATGCCGCATCAGCTGCCTGTGAATATGTAGATATTCTTGCCCATCCTGGACTTATTTCTCCTGAAGATGTCCAGACCGCAGCCGATAACAACGTTTTACTTGAAATTACCGCCAGAAACGGCCACAACAGGACAAACGGTCATGTTGCAAGGCTTGCCTTCGAAATAGGAGCAACTCTTGTGCTGGATACCGATACCCATGCCCCTGAGAACCTGATCACCGACGAAACAGCTCTTAAAATTGCAATGGGAGCCGGCCTTACAGAATCAAGGGCAAAAGAAGCATTTAAAGCATCAAAAAAGAAAGTAGCAGAAATTAAATGAAATGTTATTTTTATTTCAGTCGAATACCCCGCTAGCTTGCTGCGGGGATGGAAAACTTCCCC
>CAZCKG010000180.1:0-5089 GCA_964498825.1 uncultured Methanosarcinales archaeon | reverse complement strand
TTGTTGGTACCCAAAGCAGTATTTTTCTGAATACTGGCCTGGAGAATAATCTTACGGTTAAACAGGGAAACAGACTCAGCATGAAATCTAAATAATCTGACTCCAAAAGGTTATTGTTCTCAGGTGCAGTACCAAAAAGATATCTGTATGCCTTTGTTTTTTTCTTCTTTATATAAAGCATTCCTTCTTGAGACTGCACTACTTTTCTGACATCCATTTGATTTAAATTAATGATATTTTTTGACTCCATTTCACTCAGTAGTTTATCTCCAAATTCAGTTTTTGAAATCAATATGGATATCCCAATTTTTTCATCAGACATTTCTGGAAGCCATGCGTCTCCAAAAGAAATATCAGCCAGCTCACAAATTCCATTACTGCAGGGGAGGCACCTATTTGGGTAAAAAAAGTGTGAACCAATAAGGCGCCAGGAAGAAGCTTGAACTAGACTTATCTTATTCTTTCCATAAAGAATATTTAGCTTTCCGGGATATCCTTCTCTTCTATAGTTTATTTTGTTAACATCGCTTTCTTTTATTTTTAGCTTCCTTAGCAGAGTTTTTGTAGCATAAAAATTTGGAGAATGATTACAAAATATACCTAGCCGTAATACAATTTTCTGCTTTAATTTCTTATTAACCTGTTCGGCTTTTCTCAGTCCATCAATATGACATGGAAGGCCTACAATCGCAAATTTGCCTTCTGTTTTGAATGCTTCTTCTAAAGCGATATTCAACGGTACAGGGCAGTATTTTGACCCGCTTGCTTCAATAATTTCTTCTTTAGTTCTTGCAATAAAAGGTTCAGGTTCAAGAGGTTTTTCCTTTTTCATCCTGGTAACAATTGCACCATCAATTATTCCTTCTTCAAGTGCAAATATCAGTGTTTGAGTAACAAGCCCTCCAGAGGAGCAGTTATAACGAATGTCATAATTTGTTGAGTTCCCACTATAGCAGTTTAGATAATTTCCAATTAGAATATTTTCGGGGGATTTTCCAAATATTTCCATGTTTAGTTCTTTATAATCCACGCCATGCCCTGGACAGACTGCAAAACATATGTGGCATTGTGTACATTTTTCTTCATTTATCTGCGCAGCATAAACTCCCTTATTCTCATCAATTTTCATAGATATAGCTTGTTTTGGACAGAGAGCTGCACAGGTTCCACATCCACTGCATAAATTTAGTTTTACAACTTCATTTACTGTACTCTGAACTTTGATCACATACATCACCCTGATTTTTTCCAAAATTAATTGATAGCTTGCCGTGGATGGCTTTGAGTTATAATTCTTCTCCTACTATTTTATTCAGTTATTACCTAAAAGGCATTTTTCAATCTCTTTTTCCAAGTCATATATTCCATTTAATCTCATTTTCATGCCTTCCTGTCACTTTATCCTTAAAAGCCTAATATTTTTTTACAAAATGATTTCGAAAAAACTTTCTGACAAGCAGTTATTGAGAGATAGGAAATTGATAGGGAGACCACAGCTATAAAAAGACTATATATAAATTGAAAAGAGTGAAGTGAATTAAAAAAATCAATATTTTTAACTATTTGGGCTACGACATAGATCAAGGGTGCATGTATTAAATATATACCAAATGATGCGTCTCCAAGTCCAACTAAAAATTGGGGCCATTTCTTAACAAACTCTCGTAAATAAATAAAAGCAAAAATTATAGATACAGAGTACAGAAAAGATGAAAACTTTAAAGCAGAAACTGCAAATTCCAAATTATCATATTTTAGCATCAATACTTTTGCTTCAAATATTGAAAATATAAATCCTGCTATGACTCCTGCTATAATTACATAAGAGTCTGCTTTGTCAAAGATTTTCCCATCTCTTTTGTGCATTAACAAGCCAAGCTCGTAAAAAATAATCCATGAGTAAAAAGGTAAAGCGTAGTTTTGAAGTGGGATGTCTATATGCATATACAACCTTAAGACATACAATGACAAAAGACTAAATAAGTTTATTAAAAAGATTGAAATTGCTCCATAAAACTTACTGTCTGTTATTTGAATTAAAGGTGTCAGTAAATATAACTGGATAATTAATATAACGAAATAATATGGGCCAATAGCCCCACCTGTTAGAAGTGCGATCAATACTTCACGAAAGTTAATTTCGCTTCCTGTGAAGGAAAAAATGGATATAATTATAAGTGACCAGAATACATAAGGGATCAGTACTCTAGGAACTCTTTTCTTTAGGAAAGTTCCGTACTCGTTACCAGAGCTTATACTCATTGGCGTCCAATATCCTGATATAAAAATAAATAGCGGGACAGCAAAATTAAGCAACTGTCGGCAAATAATGACTAGATCGTAACTCCAGAAATCAGGTTCAAATTTTAGATTCATTAAACTATACCCTATCGAATGAATTGCAACAACAGCTATTATTGCAACTCCCCTAAGCGCATCGAACGAAGTATCTCGTACTTGTTGCATGTTTTTTCCTTTTTTAATATGTGTCTTTACTCTTGATCAACTGAAAAATGAATATCTGTTCTAAAATTCTCTCTTAAAGAAATATCTTTAAACCATCCATCTTTCCATATAATAGACCCAATAATGAAAAAACACATTAAAGCATTACTCAGGATTGATGCATAACCAACTCCAACTATTCCATATGTGAGCATAAATGCGTAGCTCAAACCAATTAGAGAGATGAAAGAAAAGCCATTAATATACACAATACTAAGAATACTGTTCTGAATTCTTTTTATAGAAAAATAGGTCTGACTAATTCCAAAAAAGATGTAAGAAATAGCTAAGAGTTGCAGTAGTTCTAAGCCTTTTTCCGCATATTCAGAACTGATTATTTTAAGTATTTCTCCTCCGAACAAACAAAGGATTACTATGGACGGAACCAATAGAGAATAGATTAAAAAGAGGGATTTGAGAACGGTTTTCTTCATATCCTCCCCATGACTTCCTTCTACAAACAATGAAAGGCTGATGGAGTTTGGTATCATATAAAGAAGTGAGGCTATCGAATAAGCTATGAAATAATAAGCTGCACTTTCAGCTCCAAGAGTGTTCAATATCAAAACAGGTAAAATCATAGTAGGCCCTAGCATAAACAAACTTACAAGATAATTACCTGCAGAAAAGTGAAATGAGTTTTTGAGATAATTTTGGTCTATTACACATCCGAGTTTAATTCCCGACTTTGTAATTAGGTATATTGAGACTAACATGGAAAAGAAGAAAGAAATTCCCACTGCACTAAAAATTCCTATAGCTTTAAAATTTATAAAAGGTATTAGAAACAAAAGTCTGGAACCGGTAATTATACTCTGTAGACAATGATATTTTCCTTTTCTATCTGAAATAAACGAAATTCCTGTAAGTGTAGTGATCGAATTAATTATGAGAATTATTATGAAAAGAGCAGCATTAAATGGTGACTTTATAAGATAAAGTTCTGGCGAGAAAATATCAATTCCCAAGATATATATAATTCCAAATAATAGAGCAAGCACTGTAGTAACAATTAAAGATGTGTTGAACACTCTGACCCTGTCACTCTCTGAAAAAAAGCGGATAATAGAGAAGTCCAGCCCTACTTTAGACAATAAAACGAGAAATCCCATAGAAGAAATTAGCGCTGTCGCTACTCCTACATTTTCTGCAGAATAAAATTTTGCTGCAAAAATCCAGAAAATGAATCCAAAACCAGCACCAAAAATAGAAGAAAACATTACAAAGAGGGAGTTTTGAATAAAAGGATCTGCAATATATCTGAATAACTTGAAACTAGTTTTTATTTTCGGAAAATACATAATAACTCAATCTCATAGATTTTTGTATTACTACTTCTTTTCTTCTCATAGTATTCTAAATAAAATAACATAGACAGAAGCTATTCAAACAATATATTTCTTTTTATAAATACTGGGCATGATATAATTAAATGGATATATACAAGTATAGACAACTTTACAATGCCAGAAAGCCAAGTAGATCCAGACTTGCTCTTAAAAACTGCACTCAAATTTTTAATTAATACGTTTTATCAAAGGGATCTAAATATACAAATTTTTATTAAGATACTCTCTATATTATTTAAGTTATTTGGTAGTATTCCATAGTTGATTTCCTGATTTTCTTCACTAATCCAAAAAAACAATAATCGCTGAAAGCATAGAAAACAGGGAATAAAGAATATGGTCGTGTACTCGAGTTATTGATCAATTCTGGAAAAGTGAGTACATCCTCCGTCTTTGATAAAAATATTGAAAGATTCTTATGCTTCCAGTTTTCAATAACTCATATCCATCACCAAGAATATGTGGACACAGTTATTCAAAGCTTCCAACCCGGATTACGATACGAGAGCATATAGCCCCTTAATATGAATCTATTTTGGAATCAAAGTACTGGTTTTAGAAGGGAGTTAATTTGCAAACTTACTATCTTTTGATTTGCCTTTTTTTTCTCAACTATGTTCATTGATATCCACAGTTGTATTTTTAGATGAGTATTTATATTTTGAAACCTCTTAATCCAGAAAGTTAATCCCGTTGCATGAGCGCACAAGAATCTATGGAAGGTAGTTTTATGCTTCAAAGTATATTTCAAATGTATGAAGTGAATCGTTCGGTAGAAAATCCTTTAAAACATTTTCCGGCAATTATATCAAAAACTTGTAACAATATCGAGCTTAATAAGCCTCTTTACTGCTTTACTCTGCCAGGTTTTATTCTTGTAGCAGGCGGAGTATATATGTGCCTTAATTTTGTGCAAACATCTCATCTTGACGGAAGCTTTGATTTCAAGTTTACAGCTTTAATGATACTACTTTATGTGATCGGAATTTCAATGGTTTTTATGGGAATTTTGCTGCATTCGATTACTGGATTGATCAGGTATAAAGCGAATAATCCGTGAAAAGCTCCAATTTATTCAAATAATCAAACTACGATTCCCGAATTTCACTCCGACATCCGAGTTCCACTTCAGCATCCGAGTCCAGATCCAGAGCACGAAATTCCGCATTTCTCTCAAGCAGACTATTAGAGAGTGTTGAAGCAATTAGTCGGCAAGATTGCCAGCTATCGAGCCT
>CAZCKG010000179.1:0-5097 GCA_964498825.1 uncultured Methanosarcinales archaeon | reverse complement strand
TGATCGAAATAAGCGTTGCTAAAGCTACCATCCCGACAACAAGCATAACCACAATATTTATTGGGAGTTCCATAGCATTTTCGTTATTTCTAAATGGTTGATTTTTCATGTTAAACTCCTCGTTTCTAAACATTATAAATAAATTAACTCAGTAATCTATCAATGATCTATCATGGTATTTATAGTTAATTTCTATTTTTTAACCGAGATGTTTATTCTCGGCCCGTTATTATTATATTTATTCAAAATAAGTATGTGTTTATATAGTTGTTTTGTCCATATTCTCCTCACCATCAAAAAGCCAGCTTATCAATCTAGAACGAGGGGAAAAAGTTTTTTGACTCAAGAATGTTCTGATGATTCAAGTGAATCGGACCATGACCATAGTTTCTTGTGTTTTTTTGGACTGCATAAATGGAAACGAAAGACTGGGGCGCTGTTTTTTTTGCCCAAAGTGCTCGAAAAGCGCTATAAATGCATACGTTGTGGCAAACACAAGGTGATTTTTGAAAGAGAGGAAAACCCTTATAGTTTTTCTGCAGACAGATACTGATCACTATAGATTTGATCACTATAGATTAACAGAATCCTTTAATTTTTCTTCCAATTTCAATCTCTTTCTATAATTTCCCTTCTAATTTTTCTTTATTCGTAAGCTTAATCTATTTGAACTTATTCTTTACAGCTATGAAAAGAATCGTGATTCTCGATTACGGACTTGGAAATCTCCGGAGTGTTCAAAAGGGGCTCGAACACGTTGGTGCCAGTCCCACAATCACCGGGGACCATGAGGAGATCCTTGCAGCAGATGGGGTAATTCTCCCGGGCGTCGGCGCTTTTGTAGATGCGATGAAGTGTCTTGCCCCGATAAAAGGGATTATCTCTGATTACGTAAAGTCAGGAAGGCCGATTCTCGGGATATGTCTCGGGCAACAGGTTCTGATGAGTTCCTCAGAGGAAGGGAAACTGACTGATGGGCTGAATCTTATCTCCGGCAAGGTGCTGCGCTTTCCAAAATCCGAATTGAAAGTTCCTCATATTGGCTGGAATAATATTGAACCCAAACAGGATCACCCTCTTTTTGAAGGCGTCCCTGATAATTCTTTCGTATATTTCGTACACTCTTACTACGTGGACACAGCACCTGAAAATACCCTTGCATCGTGTAATTACGGACTGGAGTTTTCAGCCTCTGTCGTAAACTCGAAAGGCAATGTGATGGGCACTCAATTCCACCCTGAAAAGAGTGGAGCTACAGGGTTGAAGATTCTTAAAAATTTTGTAGAAATGTGCTGAAAGAAATCATTTGGAGAGTGTTCTCAGCATTGAAACTTGATTTATTTTTTCTCATTTTTATTTGGTATTAAGTTCTAGCAATTAAGTTTTAGTAGTTGAATTTTAGCGATTAAGTTTTAGTAGTTTAATTTTAGTAGTTAAATTCTAGTAGTGGATTTCTGATTCTTAAACAATTTAAATTACTTATAGTTCTACGGATTACACTTGTGCCAATTTGCTCAGCCCTGCACCTGATAGGGCAGAGATATCTGCGAGATGGTAATTATGGATATAGAAGGTTATGCAAAAAGGGCTCTCATGAAAGATCCCTCGAATGAAGAAGGGCTTGAGTTACAGCTGGCTTCAAGAATTCTTGAAATCAAAAATATAAACCCTGAAAGGGCTCGTGAGATTGCGGCTGCGGTCATTTGTGAGGCAAAAGCAACCCTTAATGTGGAGGGAGATGTACTAAGTCCTACTCTCTCCGGAGTTTCCATGGGAGAATTTGGAGTAGGATCAAGGGGCACCGGAGACTTTTACGTTCACGCCAAACTTGGAGAAGTAATAGGTCAAACAGGCGCAGTTGTGGATAGTTCCCAGCTTGACGACTCAGGAGTTGTTAAAGTAGGTGATAACTACCTGGTGGTCACTATTGACGGAATTCACTCCCGTCTGAGCGATTTTCCTTTTCTCTCAGGTTTTCATGTAGCCAGAGCAGCTCTACGTGATGTATATTCTATGGGGGCCCGTCCTCTAGCCATGCTTTCCGATATTCATATAGCAGATGACGGAGACGTGGCAAAGATATTTGATCATATTGCAGGAATAACCACAGTTTCCGAACTGACAGGCATACCTCTTATAACCGGAAGCACCCTTCGAATCGGGGGGGACATGGTCATAGGTGAGCGCATGACAGGTGGTGTTGGCGCTGTAGGGGTAACTTCTTCTCTTACCTCTCGAAACAAAACGCAGGTAGGAGACCTTATCCTTATGACTGAAGGAGCGGGTGGGGGTACGATTTCTACAACTGCACTGTATTACGGAATGCATGAGGTCGTGGAAGAGACCATCAATATTCGCTTCCTTGAAGCCTGTGAAGTTCTGCTACAGTCCGAATTACACCGGAAAGTCCACTCAATGACTGACGTTACAAACGGTGGAATCCGGGGTGATGCCAAGGAAATCTCAAAAACAGCAGGTGTAAAACTGGTCTTTAAAGAAGAAAAAATAAGGGCTCTTGTGAATCCTAAAGTGCTTTCCATGCTTGAGACTCTTAAAATTGATTATCTTGGAGTTTCTCTCGATGCCTTGCTTGTAATTGCTCCTCCTGAATATGCTAATGAGATTCTTAGTGCTGTCAGGGGTGCAGGCATTCAAATGGATATTATAGGCCGTGTGGAAAAAGGAAGCGGAGCTGAGATTTTCGTAAATGGAGAATGCAGAGATTTTACACCCAGATTTAGAGAATCAGCCTATACTCCTGTTAAAAAAGTTCATGGTGAAGAAAATCCCAGAGGCTTTGAAGAGATGAGAGAATCAATTGATAAAGCAGCTATTGAAGCTATTGAAAAGAAACAAAGGGTTCTTGAAAAAATAAGGAAAAATAAGGAAAAATGATAAATAAATAACTAAATAACTAAATAACTAAATAACTAAATAACTAAATAAATAAATTTGGTTTTAATAAAGAAAAATAACAAATAAGCTTGGTTTTGAATCTGAAAAGAAGGGATAATTATTTTTTTCTTCTCACCAGAAGCACTTCCCTTTCTTTTCCGATAATTTCAACCTCTTCTTTAACTCCTACTTCTTCCTCTGATCTGGCTTGCCAGTATTCTCCGCTATAACGGACAAATCCTGACTTCCCCGGGCCAAGAGGATCTATAGTTTGAGCAGTATTTCCTATAATCGGTCCAATTACTGGTTTTTTCTTTCTAAGCTCGGCCACTTTATATATGGCAAAGACAAGGAATAACCCGAAGACAATTGTTGGGGCAATAATGGTAATTGTCATGAGTCTCCGGAATTCGGGAGTGTATATATTTTCGCCTCCCATAGGTACAAGGAGTATACTTCCGATTATCAGACTGATAAGACCCGCAAGCCCGAAAATTCCAAACCCGGGTATCTTAATTTCAACAATTAGAAGTCCTATCCCTAAGAGAATAAGAAATAATGCACCTACATTAATGTCAAATCCCATTCCTATCAGTCCGAGTGCTATTGAGATAATTCCGAATACTTCTGCTCCCGCACCTGGGCTTGAAATTCCAAAGATTATTCCATAGAGTCCGATGGTCAAAAGAAGAGAGGATATAATCGGGTTTGAGATAAGCCCTAAAAAAGAAAGAGGCAAAGGGGGTTCGTAGTTTTCTATTTGTGCATTTTCGGTTTTCAGAGTTCTTCCTTTTATTTCATTTCCGTTAATCTGTGTAAGCAAATCTGGAATAGAAGGAGCAATATATTCTATCACACCTGTATCCAGGGCTTCCTGTGCATCCAGGTTTTTATTTTTAGTTATGACTTCTTCTGCAAAGGTCTCGTTTCTTCCGTGTTTGCTCGCAGTCGTAACTGAAAACTTGACAAGGGCATTTATTATCTTCTCATCTTTAATGGGTTTTGTGCCTTCTGCAGATACCTGTACTGGCTGAGCTGATCCGATAACCGTAAATGGGGCCATTGCTGCAATATCTGTTCCCATAAGGATCAGAGTACCCGCGGACCAGGCTTTCCCGCCATCGGGCACATACCCTAGTACAGGCACGCTGGTGTTCTCTATGTTTTTTATGATTATCTGGGTTTCCTCCAGCCCTCCCCCAGGAGTATCCAAACCGATTACGAGGGCTTCAAAGTTTTCATTTTCAGCTTTCTCGATTGCATTAGCTATGATATCATCCGAAGCCGGAGTTATGGCTTCGGAAATTTCAAGTACAAGTACCCTGTCCTCATATCCTGCCCCGGCAGCTGGTGCAAGAGCTGCTATAAGGATAAAACATAGGAAAAAAATAGAGGGGAAATGGGAAGCCCTGTCAGCAGGCATGTTTATCTATCCTTTCTTGCTCATTGCTTTTCTTCAGACTCTTCTTTAGCCTTTATTGTTCTTTCCTTCTAGAAATAGCCTGAGATATAGCTGCTATATTTCCGGTTTCAAGAGTCTGAGATTGTGTAACCACTATGAGATTCTTTTCCCTGGCAATCTCGGCTAAAGTTTGCAGCTCCCTCAATTTGATCGCTGTGGGTATTCCCTCATAGAGAGCGGCGGCCTCTGTCATTTTCTGGGCAGCCTGAGACTCTCCTTCCGCAAGGATAATCCTGGCACGCTTTTCCCTTTCAGCTTCAGCCTGTTTAGCAATTGCTCTCTTCATTGTTTCAGGCAGGGCTACGTCCCTGATCGTGACCCCTGTAACCTTAATTCCCCAAGGGTCGGTATATGCATCCAGAAGTTCCTGTATCTGCTTGTTAATATTCTCTCTTTCCGAAAGCAATTCATCAAGTTCCATCTGACCCAGTACGTCCCTCAGGGTTGTCTGTGAAAGGGTGGAAGTTGCAAACATATAATTTTCAACCTGTGTGATAGCGGCCCCAGGCTCAACTACCTTGTAATAGACAACGGCATCCACTTCAACCGTGACATTATCCCTAGTGATAACTGCCTGTTTAGGGACATCAATTGCAACAATTCTCAGATCTATTTTCATAGCTTTATCAATAATCGGGATAATCAGGAAAATTCCAGGTCCTTTCACACCACTAAGGCGACCCAATCTGAAAATAACTACTCTTTCATATTCATTAACCATTTTTATTGACTGTGAGATT
>CAZCKG010000178.1:0-5097 GCA_964498825.1 uncultured Methanosarcinales archaeon | reverse complement strand
AGTTTTAGGGTGATCAGTTGGTCAAGGAAAAGTATACCCGGTTCGAGCGTGCACGGATTGTAGGTGCAAGATCATTGCAAATTGCAATGGGGGCTCCTGTCCTTGTTGAAGATGACGGGCGGCTGGATCCTCTCAGTATTGCTATTGAAGAGTTGAAAGTCGGAGTTATTCCTATCACGGTCAAACGTAAAAGCAGTTGAAAACGTAGTGGGATACATTTTCAGATACTGAATGTGTTTTATTGTCGATTCTATATTATGAGGTGACTTTATGGAGGAAATAGAGCAAACAGGGCAGGAGGAAAATAAAGAACAGCCTTTGCCTGAAGAAAATGTCGTGGCTGAAGCAGAACCTGCACCTGAAAAGGAAGCCGCAGCAAAAACCGGAAATGCAGGAACAAAGGATGAAGAAGCTTCTGAGAAAGAAGGAACCACATCACTTGTCTCTATTGATGAATACCTGGCAGCAGGTGTTCACATCGGAACCCAGCAAAAGACGCAGGATATGATGCGTTTCGTATACAGGGTCAGAACTGATGGATTATATGTGCTCGACATCCAGGCTACAGACGAGAGAATAAGAGTTGCATCAAGGTTACTGTCTCACTATGATCCTTCAAGAATACTCGTTGTTTCTTCAAGGCAGTACGGACAGCACCCTGCAAGAATGTTTTCCAGAGCACTCGGCACAAGAGCAATGCTTGGAAGGTTTATTCCCGGGTCCCTTACAAACCCTCAAATCTACGGTTTCTTTGAGCCTGATGTTGTGATTGTAACCGATCCTGCAGGAGACGCCCAGGTTCTGAAAGAAGCCTCAAGCATTGGTGTACCTGTTGTAGCACTCTGTGACACAAATAACCTGATTTCAAACGTGGATCTTGTGATTCCCACGAATAACAAAGGTAGAAAAGCTCTTTCCCTTGTTTACTGGTTGCTTGCAAGAGAAGTGGCAAAATCAAATAATATTCCTTTCAATTACGAGATGACAGACTTCGAAACACCTCTCTGATTTCAGATCCAGTCCTGCATACTGCAAGCATATATAAAAATGACCCGTATCTTATATGGGTGATTAGAAATGAGACAGCCAGCAGTTGCAGGGCAGTTCTATCCCCTGCATTGTGAACATCTGGAGAAAGAACTTAAGAGATGTTTTGAAGGTTTGGAGATCCGGGAACGAAATGTTCTCGGGGCTGTTTGCCCTCATGCAGGATATGTATATTCAGGGAAAGTAGCTGCACATGCTTATGCAGCCATTCCAGAAGCCGATACCTATATCCTTTTTGGCCCCAACCATACGGGATACGGTTCACCAATATCAGTATCCAGGGATACATGGAAAACTCCTCTGGGGACGATAGAGGTTGATGTCGATCTTGCAGATGGTTTTTTGGGAAGCATCGTTGATGCAGACGAACTAGGACACAGGTACGAACACTCGATTGAAGTTCAGCTTCCTTTCCTTCAATATCGTTTTGAGAAGGATTTCAAGATCCTTCCTATATGTATGGGCATGCAGGATGAAGAGACTGCAGTTGAGGTAGGGAACCTTGCTGCGGATCTTGTTTCCAAAAGTGGAAAAAAAGTAGTTTTCATAGCATCCAGCGATTTTACTCACTACCAGCCTGCAGATCTTGCAAGGGAAGTGGACAATGAAATCATAGAAGCTATCCTGAATCTGGATGTCTCGGAGATATACAACAGGCTCTATCGGAGAAATGCATCTGTATGCGGCTATGGGCCAATTGCTGCGATGCTGACAGCTTCCAAAAAGCTTGGAGGAAAAAAGGCTACTCTGCTTAATTATACAAATAGCGGGGATATTTCCGGAGATTTAGATGCAGTTGTAGGATATGCCGCAATAATCGTAGAGTGAGAGGATTTCTACGGGAAAATAAAACACTTTAATTTCTGATTTTAATTAAAAAAATACCGGGATATCCATGGTTACTTATGCCCGGATAAGTAATTCCTGAATTTTTATTTTATAATATTGCACACCAGCTTATGAATTAAATAAGAAGTTCAAATAATAAATTCACTGAGTAAAGATTTCAATTAAATTTAAGAGGAGTAATAATGGTTTCTTGTTCTGCCCCCGGGAAAATATATCTTTTCGGAGAGCATGCGGTTGTTTATGGAGAAAACGCAATAGCATGTGCAGTTGAGTTAAGGACCCGAGTGAGGGCGGAAATTAATGATTCCATAATAATCCAGTCTCAAATTGGCAGGACAGGAATTGACTTTGAAAAGCATCCGTATATCTCCACGGTTATTGAGAAAATGAGAGAGATATCTCCTGTTAAAGGTATTTTCCTTGAGGTTGAGTCCAATATTCCTGTAGGCTCCGGACTCGGATCGTCTGCTGCTGTTACAATTTCATGTATAGGCGTCCTCAATGAGTTGCTTGGCTGCGGCCTTTCTCTCAAAGAAATTGCAAAAATGGGGCACGAGATAGAGATAAAGGTACAGGGAGCTGCTAGTCCTACTGACACCTATGTATCTACATTCGGAGGAGTCGTGACCATTCCTGATAGAAGGAAACTGAGAACACCTGATTGTGGGATTGTTATAGGGGATACAGGAGTTTTTTCTTCAACGAAGGAGCTTGTAGCAAATGTCAGAAAGCTCCGTGAAAGTTATCCAGAACTTATAGGACCCCTAATGTCTTCAATTGGCAAAATTTCCGGAATAGGGGAACCTTTTGTCCTGGAAGGAGATTATCCTTCAATTGGCAGACTTATGAATGTAAACCAGGGACTTCTGGATGCTCTCGGGGTGAATATTCTTGAACTCTCCAGGCTGATTTATTCCGCTAGAGGAGCCGGAGCTTTCGGAGCAAAGATTACAGGTGCCGGAGGCGGGGGATGCATGGTTGCCCTTACAGCACCTGATAAATGTACACAGGTTGCTGAAGCCATTGAAGGTGCAGGCGGTAAAGTAATTATAACAAAACCTACAGAGCAGGGCTTGAAGTTAGATTGAGCCGTTAGATTATAACTTCGTCATTTCGCGGTTATTACATAACAAATTGAACTTTATCAAAAAGGTATAAGTGATATGGCATGAAGGTCTCAACCGAACCTGTTATCCTGAAACTTGGGGGCAGCGTCATTACGGACAAAGGAGCAGATCAAGGGGTTGTAAGAGAGGCTGACCTCATAAGGATTGCTCGTGAAGTCTCCGAATTTCAGGGAAAAATGATTATTGTACATGGTGCAGGTTCCTTCGGGCATACCTACGCCAAGAAATATGGGCTTGACAGGAATTTTGATCCGGAAGGAGCTATTGTAACTCACGAGTCAGTCAAAAAACTTGCTTCCAGAGTAGTAGATGCCCTGAATAATTTCGGAGTTCGGGCAGTGGCTGTACATCCCATGGGTTGTACCGCCTGCAGAAAAGGAAGGATAGAAAGCATGTACCTTGAAAACATAAGGCTCATGCTCGAAAACGGTTTTGTCCCCGTACTGCATGGAGATGTAGTTATGGATTTTGAACTTGGGGCATGTGTTCTTTCAGGAGACCAGATAGTTCCTTATCTTGCAAAAGAACTCGGGATCACCAGACTTGGATTGGGATCTGCAGAGGAGGGGGTACTCGATAACACTGGAAAGCCTGTACCTGAAATAACCCCCGATAAATTTGAAAGTATCAGGCATTATATAGGAGGATCCGGAAACACCGATGTTACAGGTGGCATGCTGGGAAAGGTACAGGAACTTCTGGAACTTAGCAAAACATCTTGTATTACATCATATATATTCAATGCAGGAAAACCCGATAATATTCACAGGTTTTTGAATGGGGAATCTATAGGAACCAGAATCAGTCCGGATGAAAATGTATGAGAAGCATGATCAACACTACCTCAAGGCGAAAGATAGAACACCTCAAACTATGTGCAGAAAGCCCGGTAGAATCTCGAAAGGTCAGTGCAGGCTTTGAGGATGTAACTCTGATCCACAGGGCACTTCCGGAACTTGATATGGATAAGCTGGATCTGTCTGTGGATATTTTCGGCAAGCGACTCCAGGCCCCTTTTTTAATAGCCTCAATTACAGGAGGGCACCCTGATACAATTCCTGTAAACGCTGCTCTTGCGGCTGCAGCTGAAGAACTGGGAATAGGGATAGGTGTTGGAAGCCAGAGAGCTGCAATCGATGATCCTTCCCAGGAAGAGTCTTTCAGGATTGTCAGGGATGAAGCTCCAAATGCCTTTGTCTACGGGAACGTGGGTGCAGCCCAGATCCGCAAATACGGGGTTGACGGGGTTGAAAAACTTGTTGAGATGATAGACGCTGATGCCATTGCCATCCACCTGAATTTCCTGCAGGAAGCCATCCAACCAGAAGGAGATAGAGATGCCACCGGATGCCTGGAGATGATAAGAGAGATCTGTTCCGTGCTGGACACCCCGATAATTGTGAAAGAAACAGGAGCCGGAATCTCAAGAGAAGATGCACTTATGCTCCAGAAAGCAGGAGTATCTGCTATTGATGTGGGAGGCGTTGGAGGCACCAGCTGGGCAGGAGTCGAAGTATACAGGGCCAGGGAAAGCGAAGATTCTCTGTCAGAACACCTTGGAGAACTCTTCTGGGATTTTGGGATCCCTACTGTTGCCAGCATTATAGAGTGCAGAGTTTCCCTTCCAATTATTGCAACCGGCGGGGTGAGAACAGGGTTTGATATTGCCAAATCCATTGCTCTTGGAGCCAGTGCAGCGAGTGCAGCTTTACCTTTTGTAGGTCCTGCTCTTGAGGGAAAAGAATCAGTTGTCAGTATCCTGTCTCGTATGCTGGATGAATTCAGAACCTCAATGTTCCTTTGCGGCTGTGGAAATATACAGGATCTACGTAATGCCCCTGTGGTCGTTACTGGCTGGACCCTTGAATATCTTGGACAGCGCGGATTTAACGTAAAAGACCATGCAGTGTTAAGGGATGTATTTTAATCAAGGAAAATATTTAATATACAGGACAAACAGGTTACCTTAATTTGTAACTTATTAAGATTTACCATTACAGATACTGTTCAACATAGATCATTTAATAAAAGCTTAGCCCATAACAATATTTATACATAAAATGAAGTAATGTTC
>CAZCKG010000177.1:0-5104 GCA_964498825.1 uncultured Methanosarcinales archaeon | reverse complement strand
TGAAAATTTTGACTATTCCGTCACAATTGGGGCTTCTGAAGAATAAGCAGCCCCTTATCTTTTTTCTTTTAACCTGTTTTAGTTTAATCTATTTTAGTTAAACCAGTTAGTTCAACCTGCTTTAGTCCAATCTGTCTTATTTAAATCTGCTTTAGTTTAATCTACTTTGTTTTAACCTATTTCCTTTTTTAAAACTCGATATTATATAGAGATAGAGATATAATTTAATTGAACCACAGTTTATTCTGTTTCAAGAAAACGTAAGAAAAAAGAGTAAGTACACACTAACTTTCATATTTACAGAGGGAAATTAAACCCGAAGGAATAAAATAGTCAAAAGACAAGATGGGGCTTTCACAGGATAAAGAAAAGTCCAATTTATCATACTTTTAATTTCATATTTTTACTGGAGGTAAAGAAATCATGAGAGAAGGTCCGGATCCCTTTGGGGTAAGAGACGTTATTGAAACCGCTGCCGGAAAAGCTACGATTTACAGATTGGGCAAACTGGAAGAAAAAGGCTTTGAGGGGATTTCCCTGCTCCCATATTCCATAAGGATTTTGCTGGAATCCCTGCTCAGGCATGCAGATACCGAAAAGCACATAATAACTACCGAGGATGTAGAGGCCCTTGCTCGCTGGAATCCTCAAAATATAGGAGAAAGAGACATCCCATTCATTCCTTCAAGGGTAATTATGCAGGACTTTACAGGTGTTCCCGCTGTAGTAGACCTGGCAGCCCTCCGCTCGGCAATGCAGCGTCTCGGGGGCGACCCAGCGAAAATCAACCCCGTTATCCCTGCAGATCTGGTAATTGACCACTCAGTTCAGGTTGATTCCTACGGAACAGCATATTCTCTTGAGGAAAACGAGAGAATAGAGTTTGAACGCAATAATGAAAGATATTCTGTCCTCCGCTGGGCTCAGAAAGCTTTTGACAACTTCAGGGTTGTACCCCCTGGAAGAGGAATCATCCATCAGGTAAACCTTGAATATCTGACCCCCCTCGTGCACCTTAAAGAAAAGAATGGAGAGTTGTCGGCATTTCCTGATACCCTTGTAGGAACTGACTCCCACACTACGATGATCAACGGGATCGGAGTATTAGGCTGGGGTGTAGGAGGCATAGAAGCCGAAGCAGTAATGCTCGGGCAACCATATTATATGCCTGTTCCTGAGGTTATTGGTTTCAAACTTTACGGAAAACTGGAACCTGGAGTTACTGCCACAGACCTCGTCCTGACAATCACAAAGATTCTGAGAAAAAAAGGAGTTGTCGGCAAATTCGTAGAATTCTTCGGGCCAGGCTTGAATTCCCTGAGCCTCCCAGACAGAGCAACAATTTCTAATATGGCTCCCGAGTATGGGGCAACCCTTGGAATTTTCCCACCTGATACAGAGACTCTGGACTACCTGCGGAGAACTGGCAGAAGTGGAGAACAGGTTGACCTTGTGAAAAAATATCTTGAAGCTCAGGATCTTCTTTATTCAATTCACAAGCCTGAACCTCTGTTCAGCAGTGTCCTAGAACTGGATATGGGTACTGTAAAACCCTGCCTTGCAGGCCCCAGGCGTCCTCAAGACCAGCTTTTCTTAAGCGAAGTACCTGAAAATTACCGCGAGACAATGCAGCAGACCTTTATCCGGAAGAAAGAGGCTGGAATTGAGCTCTCCAGAGACCGTGCTTATCAGCGCTGGGTAGGAGAAGGAGGGGCACCTGCAGAGGAATCTGAATCACTGGATATAGAAGAGGCAAAGAGGGCAGAAGCTCCAGAAAAGACCTTCAGAGTAACACATGGCTCTGTGGTAATTGCAGCCATTACTTCCTGTACCAATACCTCAAATCCCTCAGTGCTCATAGGAGCCGGACTACTCGCTAAAAAGGCTGTAGAAAGAGGCCTGCGCGTAAAGCCTTTTGTAAAAACAAGCCTTTCCCCGGGTTCTAGAGTTGCTACTGAGTACCTTGGAGCTGCAGGTCTTCTGCCTTATCTCGAAGCTCTAGGATTCCACCAGGTTGGTTATGGTTGTACAACCTGTATAGGAAATAGCGGACCTCTGCCTGAATTTGTTGCAAAGGAAGTGGAAGAAAACGACCTTACTGTCGCAGCCGTACTTAGCGGAAACAGGAACTTTGAAGGAAGGGTCAATCCGCTTGTAAGAGCAAACTATCTTGCCTCTCCACCTCTTGTAGTTGCTTATGCAATAGCAGGAACTGTAAATATCAACTTAGAAACTGATCCTCTCGCTTATGATCCCAATGGTCGTCCAGTCTATCTCAAAGAAATCTGGCCTGCAGAGGAAGAGATAAGGAACGTGGAAAAGAGTAGCATTAAACCTTCAATGTTTGAAAAAGAGTATTCAGGCGCTCTTGAGGGTCCCAAACTCTGGAGGGAATTAAACGTTCCGGCAAGCACCCTTTATGATTGGAATTCAATGTCTACCTACATTCAGGAACCGCCTTATTTCGTGGACTTCCCGCTTTCTTCACCTTTGCCTGAGGACATAAAAGGAGCAAGAGTCCTGGCTATGTTTGGAGATAGTATCACTACAGACCATATATCCCCTGCAGGAGACATACCTTCAGATAGCCCCGCAGGCAAGTACCTGATATCCTGGGGAGTGGATGCAAAAGACTTTAACTCCTATGGATCCAGACGAGGCAACCATGAAGTAATGATGCGCGGAACCTTTGGAAATATCAGGCTTAGAAACAGGCTCGTGAGCAGAGAAGGAGGCTGGACTGTATACCATCTCCGGAAAGGAGAGTTCCCTAAGGAATCCTGCAGAGGAATCCCGATCTATGATGCGGCTATGCTTTACGCGGAAAACAATACTCCCCTCATAATCATAGCAGGAAAGGAATACGGAACAGGCAGCTCCAGAGATTGGGCAGCTAAAGGTACTTTCCTGCTCGGAGTTAAGGCAGTCATTGCCGAGTCCTTTGAGAGAATCCACAGAAGCAACCTTGTAGGCATGGGAGTTCTTCCACTACAGTTTAAAGCTGGAGAAAATGCTGATACCCTTGGACTTACAGGAAAGGAAAGCTATGATATCCTGGGTATTGAAAACATGGAACCTCACGGGGAGCTTACTTTAAGGGCAAAAGACGAAAAAGGGGAAGAGATTCGATTCCAGGTAACATTGAGACTGGATTCAAACGTAGAAATTGAGTACTACAGGAATGGCGGGATTTTGCATAAGTTCCTGCGGGATTCTGTGAAGAAAAAATAACAAATTATAATAGATGAATTGAATGAAAACTCCATTTTAAAGGTTCTATGAGCTCTTTAGAGAGCTTCTCTTTTTTTAGAACCTTTCTTTTTGAGTCAGGGCCAGACGAGAGGTTTTTCAGTTTCAATGGATATTTATGAAAATTAGGTATCCCGAAGATATTATATATCATATCAAATATAATGAAATGGTCTAAAGCCGCAGCATCTTTAAAATTGAGAGAATAATTATAAAGATTAGGAGATAGAAATTCAACAAATTTAATATACTTATTCAACGATAATAGAAATGCATTGTCGCCCTATTTTTGGGCCTCAAAAGGCCCTTCGTGTTAAGTCTTTCACGTATAATCAGAGGATTTCCCCAAATCTCAAAGTTTTTTGAAAAATCCTCTATGCATAACTGCGAGGTAGAAAATGAGTAAAAATATATGTTTCATTGACGGGCTGGAGGGCATTCTGAAATACAGGGAAATAGATATCAATCAGCTGGTTGAGTTTCCCTATGATGCAGTTTCTTATCTGCTTATCCAGGGAGAACTTCCAGCAGATCAGGAGCTTGTAGAGTATTCAGCCCGCCTGCATGGGGAACGTGAAATCAGCAGGGAGGTACTGGATGTTATCCGGATGTGCAATTTCAGTGTTGACGCCATGGAATCGCTGCGTACTGTTGTTTCGTTTATGTCACAATTTGATCCAGACCTTGACGACAGTTCTCCTGAAGGAAATATGAGAAAAGCCATACGGTTAATTGCCAAGATCCCAACCATTGTTGCTGCATACTACAGAATAGCAAATGGAAAAGAACCTGTACCCCCTGATGCATCCCTCTCTCACGGAGCAAACTTCCTGTACATGCTAAAAGGAAGCAAGCCAACTACACTGGAAGCTGAGGTCATGGAAAAAGATTTTATTCTCAGTGCAGAGCATGAGCTTAACGCTTCCACGTTCTCGTCAAGAGTTACCGCATCCACGTTTTCAGATTTGTACTCAGCTATTGTATCCGGACTCTGTACCCTTAAAGGCCCTCTCCATGGAGGTGCAAGAGCAGAGGTCATGACCATGCTCGAAGAAATCGGTAGCCCGGAAAATGCAGAGAATTATGTCCTCGAAAAGTTAAGCCAGAGAGAGAGGATAATGGGCTTTGGACATAGAGTGTATAAAACGTATGATCCAAGAGGCACGATATTCAAGCAGCTTTCTAAACAACTCGCAGAAGAAAAAGGGGACATGCACTGGTACAAAACAGGCGAAATAATAGAAAACACTGTTATCCACGAACTTGTAGAAAAAAAAGGAAAACCAATCTATCCTAATGTAGACTTTTACTCAGGAGTCATCTACAAGTATATGGACATCCCCCCTCAACTTGCAACATCCATCTTTGCAATTGGCAGAGTCTCAGGCTGGATAGCCCATTGTTTCGACCAGTATGAGAGGAAAAGGATCATAAGACCCAGGGCCTTTATGCTCGATGAATGTTAAAATCTAAGCAAAGTCCATAAAAATTTCAGTTAATTCCTGAAATTCAGCAAGAAAGAAATATAAAGATAGACTGAAAATCAGAATCTAAAGACGTTTTTGATAGAATTGAACTTTAATACAAAACAGGGTTACATAAACAAAGATACAGAAACCCTGTTTCACTTATTCTATTTGCTTGCTATTATCAGTGAAATACAGATTTACTCACTCTAATCAGATAATCTTTTTATCATCTAAGAGCTTTTTGATATCCAGATACCCATGAGTTTTAGAACCTTCATCAACCAGTTAAAAGAAAAAGGAAAACTGGTAGAAATCAAAGAACCTGTTTCCCCTCGATTCGAAGCTTCAAGAATTGCGAAAAAGACAAAAGCTCCGGTTCTTTTTCA
>CAZCKG010000176.1:3321-5105 GCA_964498825.1 uncultured Methanosarcinales archaeon | reverse complement strand
CGTTCCAGATTCCGCCCATCTTGTTCGATTTAGGGCCTGCTTCTTCTCCGGCAATTATGACAAAGTGCTTTCCCATGTTCGAACCCCCAGAAACTCTCTTTTATACAGTTCTAATATATATTTTGATTTGCCTGTTAATATTAAAACCTATCAATTAAAAAAGAAATTTAGAAAAGACTTCAAACCACGCTGAGAATAAATTGCAATCAAGAACTGTGGTCTTGCACACGACCCTGAAAAGAAAAAAGGATTTAAAAAACCAGAAAGTACAGGAGAAAGTGCTGCCAGGTGCTGGCATTAAACTCAGGTATCGGTATCAAACACTGAAGCCTTTGTTTTTGTATAACAACTCTCAACAAGCTGCATGGTCGCATCAAGATCTATGATCTCAAAGTCAAAGAGTGTGGAAAATTCAAGGACTGCTGCTTCAAAATTTTTCTCATAGGCATGGCCTGTATTGATCCTTGCAACTCTTTTATATCCCGCATAATCAAAGATAAATTTTGACATGGAGATATCGTCCGGGTTCTGGCTCAAGCCTGCAGTTCTTATCATCTCCCTCCAGTTTACAGCCCACATAGGCGTCAGGAAAAAAGTGCCTACCCCTTTGCAGCTTTTCAGGGCTTTGAGATATTGTCCCCTGCCTCCAAGCACAGCCCCTATACAATCATCCACAATTTCTCCGTTCTCTTCCTTGAGAATACAGACTTTACAGTTGTGGGCTTTGAAGTCTTCTTCGATTTTTCCAAGCACATTTCCGCAAAGGCCGTAGAAGAGCAGGATCCCGTCCGAGCGAGGGGCCAGGAGCTCAACCTTTGAATAAACGGTTTTTTTAAGGTTTTCAGGAATTGCGTGCAGGGCGAGTTCAAGCATATATACGATCAGGATAAAACCCTGTTCTCCTCCTGTTTCTGGCTTTCTCAGGATGTCTTCAAGAGGAAGGACTGTATAAGGGATTCCTGCATCTGCAATTTTTCTTGTAATGCCGATACAGTCTTCGTTTTCAATTACAAGCACTTTTTCTATCTCAGGGTCATTTTCAAGCAGGTGAATGATCTCATCTTCAAACATCCTGCACCCGATTATACTCATCACTGGCATATCTAACTCCTCCGGAATGTGCAACTTTTCATGTTTTCGTTTTTAGAGATGGAGTCCCTTAAGGTTTTCATATCATCTGCAGAATAGTATTTTTAGAACCACTAAAACATTAATAGTGCTCCTTTGGAAACATTAACGACGCTCTTCGAAACTATTTAGTCTTCAAAATTATATTCTCTGGAAAATACGTATCATGAATTACTACAAATTTCAGCCATTAGCATTTATTATTGGCTTTCTACAAGCTAGGTTTTCACCTTAAAAATATCCAGCTATTATTTTACGTATGTCCTTATATATCCTAGCGTTATAAAAATACACTAATTAATTGTCAGGTATATTCTGATAACTTGGTTCGGGATCTTCTGATTTTTTAGAATGGAATTTCTAAAAAATATTCATTTCGAGAGAAATAATGACCCAGCAGAAAGCAAAAATGCACTTATCAGGTCTTTTTATCAGGACTTCTCAGCTCCATGCCTTATAGTAACCTTCTTTTTTCAGGACTTTTACTGGGAGAGAAAAAAGTTCCGAGAGATTTGTATCTGTCAGGATTTCTTCTTTTTCTCCGTCCCTGAAGACCTTTCCTTCCTTTATAAGTACCACGCGGCTGATTTCAGGAATAACATCCTCAAGGTTGTGAGTTACCAGAATCACACTTTTTCCTGAGTCTGCAATCTTTC
>CAZCKG010000176.1:0-3221 GCA_964498825.1 uncultured Methanosarcinales archaeon | reverse complement strand
TCCTCAAGGTTGTGAGTTACCAGAATCACACTTTTTCCTGAGTCTGCAATCTTTCGTATGACTTCGCGGAAGCTGTGGAGGGCTTTTAAGTCAAGGCTGTTTGCAGGTTCGTCCAGAACAAGGGCCAGAGGGTCGTGCACCAGGGCTCTCCCTATAAGAACCCTCCTGGCTTCTCCTGAGGAAAGCTCACACATCAGCCTGCCTGCAAGGGCGGAAATCTCAAGAAAATCCAGGATATCCCGTGCCCTTGCCTCCATTTCCGGAGTAACTTCATGGTTATAGTAAATTCCTATGCTGCTGAAAAATCCGGAGAGTACGACATCCAGTACCCTGATCTGGCGGCAGCAGGTCTGCTGGAGGTCTCCGGAAACAATCCCGAGAAGCTTCCTGAGCTCAAAAACATGCCAGGTTTCTTTGCCCATGATTTTCAGAACAAGCCCGTCTGCTGCTGCAAGAGGATGATATTCTTTTGTAAAGGTCTTGATAAGGGAAGATTTTCCCGAGCCATTGGGCCCTATAATTGCAATGTTTTCCCCCTGAGCAATAGAAAGAGAAACCGAATCAAGAACTTTTTTTCCACTCTTGACAACGGTTACATTTTTCAGTTCAAGCAGGGAAGGGGATTTTTCCTGCCTTGAATAATTCAGATCTTGAGTCATTGCTATTTGGGTCTTCTTTATTTGAGTGATCATGTTAGGTCAACGTCTTTTAGGCAGTTTTCTTGAGTTGTTTTATTTGAATCGCCTTTACTAGATAGAGTTAGTGAAGTATCTTTATTCTCTATTTCGAAAGTATGGAGTATAATTTCGGATGAGATCTGATTCTTTATATACCATTTAATTTTTCCTGTTGACCAGACAAAGCTGATTGAGTAGAGAGTAAATATTTATTATATATTTCCAGGCCTCATGTGAAGGATGCAAATATCTTGAGGCATGTTTGACTAATTTTGAAAAAACTTTCCCTTTAAGAATCTTGCGGAACATAGCATAAATATTTAAATTGAGTTTTGAATAGTCCAGATGATCTCTGAAATAATAAATTAATACTGTCTCTTTTGAAAATTAACTCGATTTTACTCCTGTATATTGATTTTTAAGAGTTTTTTAGATTCCAAACGTTTAGGGAGTTATGGAGATTCCCCTGTCTAAAAAAAATTAACCTCTACTTTAGTTTCTTAAGTATATATAAGCCAAAAAAATGAAAGTTGCATCACCTAAGAAAAAGGAGTTCTGGGGGATATCGATTGGAAGTTTATAATATTAGGAGTTCGTTCAGTTCTTACCTTTACGAAATTCGTTTTATTATCCTGTTCTATGTAATAGGAGATTGGGCATCTACAGTTTACGCTCTGCCCTTTGCTACTGAGTTTAACCCGGTTCCAGCCATGATTCTGGAGAACTACGGCATTTATCACCTTCTGCTTATTAAAGTAGCTTTTGTGTTACTACTTTTTTATGCAGCCCCTGCGATTAGAGTATCTAAGGAAAGATGGGATCTCACAAAACGTATTATAGAATTCATAGGTATACTTGTGACCGTAAATAATCTTATGGTTATCTGCAACGGATGCAGCCTTATACAGGTTCTGGGACTGGTCTGATTTACCGGATTTCAAGTTAGACCTTAATTTTTCCTTTTTTTCTTTGATCTGAAAGGATCTCGAAGTGTATCTTTGGCTGACTTTACTTCTTATTTAGCAGCTGTTTCTATTGTACTCGTTTCATTTCCGATTTAGCAGCTGTTTCTATTATGATTACTGACATTCTGTTTTACAGCTGGTTATATTCTACCAAGCTGTTTCCATGCTTCTCTTTTCCATCAAAAGTTTTTTCAGTACATGAACTTGATTTCAAGATTATTGTGTATTTTCATCTGGTTTTTGCGTACAGGAAGCAGTCGAAGTAATTATTCCCAATTCTGTGGACCTTTTTCATAACCCCTTCTTTTTCGTACCCGCATTTCTGAGCCACACGCTCACTTGCCAGGTTTCGAATATCCATAAGGATAATAATTCTTTGCAGATGCAGCTGCTCAAAACCTATTCTCTCAATCTGCCTTACAGCTTCGGATGCGATTCCTTTTCTTTGATACTCTTTGTCAATGAAATATCCTATTTCTCCAACCCAGGACCGGTACTGGTCAATTCTAATTCCTCCTGCTCCTACAAGTTTTCTATCAAATAGGATGGAATAGTTGTACTCAAAATTGGCCTTTCTTTTGGCTTCGTTCATCTGCAGAAAGTATATTTCTTCTTCAAGTGTCCGTACTGGAACTTCTATATATTCAAGATCCGTGTGTGTCATTATTTCAAAAAAGCGTTCTGCATCAGAAATTTCCTGGGGCCGGATTTTTACTTCAGGCATAGACATAAATTGAATATTCTTTATGAAAAAAGTTTTTAAATCCCTTTAAGTTTCAGATTATTTTTGTGTCTTGAAAATAAACGAAGTTTAAATGAGATGAGACACTTCTAATTAAATAGAGAACTATGGAGAGAAATGAAGAAGCCAGTATACTGGCCAGGATCAAAACCGACTTAACCCTGAGTGTGGATGAAAAGACAAAAAATAGTTATTCGCGCTTTTTTAAAGAAGAAGTCCAGTGCTATGGTGTGAAGTCTGCGCTTGTCGGGAAGATTGCAAAAGATTATTTTAAAGAAATTAAAAAGGAAAACAAACAGAATATTTTCACTCTTTGTGAGGGGCTCCTCAGGTCAGACTACTGCGAAGAAGCCTTTATCGCGTTTGAATGGGCCTACCAGTTAAGGGATGACTATTCCGAAGACGATTTTTCTACTTTTGAACTCTGGGTCGAGAAATATGTCAATAACTGGGCAAAGTGTGATACCCTCTGCAACCACTCAGTCGGCTCTTTTATTGAGAAATTCCCTTCCTACATAGCAAACCTCAAAACCTGGACACAATCGGAAAACAGGTGGATGAGACGTGCAGCCGCAGTAACTCTCGTTTTGCCTGCCAGAAAAGGCGCCTTTCTGGAAGACATTTTTGAAATCTCAAATCTTCTCCTGAAAGATAAAGATGACCTTGTCCAGAAAGGCTACGGCTGGATGCTTAAAGAAGCCAGCAAGTCCCACCAGCCAGAAGTTTTCACATACGTCATGAAAAACAAAAAAGATATGCCTAGAACAGCTCTCCGATATGCAATAGAAAAGTTCCCAAAAGACCTTAGAGACAAAGCCATGGCAAAATAACTTAAAG
>CAZCKG010000175.1:3110-5131 GCA_964498825.1 uncultured Methanosarcinales archaeon | reverse complement strand
TTTTGCGAAGCCCAGAAAGAAGCCGGAATGAAGGAGTGGGCTAGAATTGAGGCGTCATACCAGATCTTCACCATCTCATCAAGATCTGTTTCCCTGTAAGTTCTAATTCTGCAATTTCGAACACTGTAATTTTGAATCATTGCATCAAGTTCCCGTTTTTTAGAAGACTTTTATTTTAAAGGATCTCTTTTTATAGAGGTCTTTTACCAGGTTTCTTTTACCCGGTTTAAAGTTAAAAGTATATCTCCATATCGAATATTACGGTATTGTGAAGCGTGAAAATTCTGGAGCATGAGGACTTTAGAACAAAAGTTCACAGAAGAGGAAGATTTTTATAGAATGAAAAAAGTTTAAAAAATGTCAGACCGAATAGGCTTCGACCTGAAAAGGGGCTTTCATGAAAATGGGTCCGAATCAAAAAAATAAAAGTCGGAAAAATGGTTTAAATTTACTCCAGTGTCTCGATCTGGCGGATCAAGTCACTGGTATACCTTTCAGATAACTCCACATGTGCACTGCATGGAACGACCTTTACCAGCTTCCCAAATCTGGATACGTACATGTCAGGCCCATGTGAAGTTTTCACTTTTGTGAAAGTGTATCCGTTCACAAAGGTCATGGATTTAACCTCCACTATTTATTATGTAGGGCATTCTATATTAAAATTTTTTTACTTAATAATCGTTATAGATTATGCCTTCTGTAACTGATTCTATTTTTGAACATATCTCAATCAAGATATAATTATACACTGAATAAAAGAACAGGGATTTAAAATATTATAAATATAAAGGTTATTTTTATAACTTAGTTATCACAGATACTCAAAAAATTATTGAAAACTGAAATTGTAATTATATCCGCAAAAGATGATATATAAAAGATAAAAAGGGATATAAGAGGGTATAAAACCCAGAATTTTATTTGTACTTATCAATTATTTCTAGCAATTCTTCTTCATCCCTGGCAAGGGCAACTATAGCCATCTCAACCATCAGATTAACGATCCCATCTGAGAGGGATCTGAAATCAGTCCTGAGTCCTATGACAGGTTTTCCTTTGGCGTAAGCATAGCCTATCTCCCAGGCCGTCCCTGAATCAACATCTACACCGTCAAGGACAGCGACTACAATATCTGAAACGTCCACACCTTCAATGCATTTCTTGAAAATAGACTCCTGATTCTGCCTTTCGCGCTCAAAAGAGGAATCTTCTGCATCTTCCTGGGGTAAAAAGACAGAAAAACTCTTTTTAAGCAGCATATCCTTCAATTTACAGTTGTATTCAACTTCTGCGTGGGTAAAAAGGGGGCCTGCAAGGTAAACTAACTTTTTTTTACTCATGTTTTTCTTCCTGTCACTTCAATGGGGGTAGTTAATAATTTTATTACAGTAAAAGGGCTTCTAAAGCTCAAATACTTTACCTGTGAATGTGGTTTTTCCAGCACAATAGGCCGGAGTATCTTAGTTGGAATAAACTTATATATTTAAAAATTTAAATTTAACTGTCTCAAGATTAAAATTATGACTTTTTAGCTAAAGGGAGGCTCTGGACAAAAAGCTAGATTACCAAGTTATCATTATTAGTTATTAAATTATAAAACTGTGAGATTATTGAGCTATTGTTTATAAAAACATTACTTAATATTACTTTCAATTTATAAAAAATATTATATCTTTAGATAAAACGGAGATATTCATGATTAATTAGCACTCTGAGGGCTTAATAACTGCAATAATACTTTACTGGTACGTGGAAACCTGGGAAATAACCTTCCCATGCTTAAGAAAGCAGGCTACCTGTAAAGGATCGGACTTGGATTTAAGATCCTCATGTTATCTAAGCAGGATCAATTAAAAAACAAGCTTCGTTGCAAAAATCAGATCCTATCGGATCTTTTACAAAACATAAACTTAGAATAAAAAGATAGGGCCAGGGATCTGGAATCTTTTCTGAGCCAGATTCTAATCCAGGCCCAGGTCACAATCCAGGCGTAATTATCGGATTAACAATGAATAAAT
>CAZCKG010000175.1:0-3010 GCA_964498825.1 uncultured Methanosarcinales archaeon | reverse complement strand
TCAGTTTATAAGATAACAAGTTTAATTATATTGTATTGATATTACACAGGCAGTGAATATTTATGATCAAAGCTGGAATAATAGGAGCTTCAGGATATACGGGAGGAGAACTCCTGCGCCTGCTCGTTAACCACCCTAATATTAAAATTGAGCTTGCAACCTCCCGAAGTTTGACAGGGAAATCCGTAACAAGTACCCACAGGCATCTTGAAGGTTTTCTTGACCTCAAGTATGAAAATCCGGAGTCTGGAGAAATCAGGGATCGCTGTGATGTGGTTTTTGTAGCAGTTCCCCATGGAACTGCTATGGACTATGTCCCTGAGCTGCTTGACGGCAACACAAAAGTTATTGATCTCAGTGCGGACTACAGGCTTGAAACCTCCTTATTTGAAGAAGTTTACGAGACAACACACAAAGACCCCAGGAAAACTGTTTACGGGCTTGTAGAGCTTCATCCCGAGGCTGCAGAAGAAGACTTTGTAGCAAACCCCGGATGTTTCCCCACAGGTACTATCCTTGCAGCAGCCCCGCTTGCGGCAGCAGGACTTATCGACATTGCAGTTTTTGACTCCAAGTCAGGGATTTCAGGGGCTGGCATTTCACCCACACAAACTTCACACTACCCTAACCTTGCTGAAAATATTACTGCTTATAAGCTCACAACCCACAGGCACAGGGCTGAAATTTTCCAGGAATTAAACAGGCTTGACCAGAAACTCAGAAATGTTAACTTCACTCCTCACGTTATTCCTTCCATCAGGGGCATTTTTACAACTGCTCATCTCTTCACAAATGAGCCTGTCTCCAGCGATGACTTAAAGACTATCTATGAGGACTTTTACAGGGATAGGCCTTTCATTCGATTCCCTTCAGGAGTTCCTACCCTCACTGCTGTCAGGGGTACTAACTTCTGCGATATAGGCTTTGAAGTCGATAAGGAAAATAACAGGGTCGTAGTGCTCTCGGCAATAGATAACCTGGTCAAAGGCGCATCAGGCCAGGCGATCCAGAACATGAATCTCATGTTCGGACTCGATGAAACGCTTGGACTCTGGCTCCCTGCGGCAGCTCCGTAAAATGAGCTGCGAATTCTATTATGCAGGCTTAAGGCCGTTACTTTATCATGGGAATGAGTTATTAACTGATCTGAAAAATAAGCAATTCCCCTTTTTTGGGAAAGAACATGAAAAAACCCTGCGCTTGTGGTTTTCAAAACTCATCCCCAGGAACAATTATTTTTTTCGATAATATTAAAAGAGCTTTGATTTATTCAGAGACTTTCTATATTATTCAGTGAATTTAGATATTGTAAAGAAAAGAAGCTTGCAGGCTGAAAGGCAGGCGAGAACATATAACTGGGAACAGATTAAATTAAAGAATAAAATTTATCTCAAGGGTAGTAAAATGAAAGTAAAAGATGTCATGAATCCTAAGCTTGTTTTCTGCAAGCCTGAAGATACGATTAGGGAAGCTGCAAAAGTCCTGAAAGAGAACAGCATAAGCGGAGCTCCTGTCCTTGACGGTGAAGAACTTGTAGGTATAATAAGTGAGGCTGACCTGTTGAAACTGCTGATAGTCCCTGAAAAAGGAGATCTCTGGCTTCCAAGCCCCTTTGAGGTTATAGAGGTTCCTATAAGGGAGCTTCTCGGCTGGGAAGATACGAAAAAGATGCTTTCTGATGTTGGCTCTACCAGAATAGAAGAAATAATGACCAGAGAGGTTCACACGATCTCTTCTGAGGCATCAGTAGAAGAAGCTTCCGAACATATGATCAGGCACAAGATAAACAGGCTTCCTGTGACTGAAGACGACCGTGTAGTGGGAATTATTACTCGCGGCGATATCATCTATGGTATTGCAAAACTCTGAAGAAAGAGGGGAGCCTTTCATGAAGCAAATAGAAGGTGGAATCTGTGCAGTAAGGGGCGTATCTGCAAACGGAATCAAGCCCGGGAAAATGGGAATTGCGGTTATTCTGGCAGAAGGCCCTGCAGCAGGCGTCTTTACAAAGAACAAAGTGGTTGCAGCCCCTGTCACTCTGAGCAAAGAAGTAATCGAAACCGAGCATCGGCTTTCGGCTGTAATTGCAAATAGCGGCAACGCCAATGCTTTTACAGGTGATGATGGCTTTCTTGATGCTATGGAAATGGCATCCATTCTTTCCCAAAAGCTTGACCTTAATCCGGATACTGTCGCTGTTGCCTCAACAGGAGTAATTGGCAGAAGGCTTGACGTCTCCTGGATCCGCGAACACCTTCCTGAAGTCCTTGATGGACTGGGCAGTTCTCCTGAATGCAGCCAGGCAGCTGCAAAGGCTATCATGACCACTGATAAAGCCTTAAAAGAGGTAGCTGTTGAGCTTGACTGCGGGATAAGAATAGGTGCAATTGCTAAAGGTTCGGGAATGATTGAGCCTAATATGGGCACAATGCTATGTTTTGCATACACTGATGCAAAAGTGCCCGCAGATGTTCTGGATGCTGCCCTCAAAATAGCAGTAGATAAAACTTTCAATATGGTTGTCGTGGACGGAGACACGAGTACTAATGATATGGTACTTCTTACGTCTACCTGCAAGTCAGGAATCAAGCCCTGTATGGACTGTCTGGATGACTTTGAGGAGGGGCTAATTTATGTATTCACAGAGCTTGCTAAAAAGATGGCCAGAGATGGGGAAGGAGCCACAAAACTTATTGAAGCCAGGGTAGTGGGCGCAAAAACATATCATGATGCCAGACTTGCTGCAAAAGCAATTGTACGTTCCCCTCTGGTCAAATCCGCAATCTTCGGAAAAGATCCTAACTGGGGCAGAGTTGTAGCTGCTGCAGGATACTCAGGAGCCGAACTTGAACAGGAAAGGCTCACTCTTTCGTTTTCAGGAGGAGGAGAGAAAGTCGAACTTGTTAAGTCAGGCGAGATTTCCAGGGATTCTGACCTTGCGCTTCTGAAAAAGATAATGGCAAATGATGAGATTATTATTTCCCTTGACCTTGATATGGGAAATGAGCAT
>CAZCKG010000174.1:0-5149 GCA_964498825.1 uncultured Methanosarcinales archaeon | reverse complement strand
ATTGGCTTTCTATTTAATGCCCCGTTAACGGCATTATCTATGTAATCTCGATCATCTGGATGCACATAATTCAAAAACATGCTATAATTTACTTCAAATTCTTGGGGCTTTAGTCCAAAAATTCGATACATTTCATCTGACCATTTTAATTCGTTAATTGCAAAGTTTAGCTCCCAACTTCCAATGTGCGCTACTTCTTGGGCTTCAGCAAGACTCCTTTCGCTTTCTTTCAATGAGGTGTAAGCCTTCTCAAGTTCAATTGTACGCTCCCTTACTTTTACTTCTAAACTATCGTGTGCTTTTTTAAGGGCTTCTTCCATTCGTTTTTGCTCTGTGATATCCATGTGGGAGGAGATGAGGCGATCACCACAAACAACATACGATGTGAGGAACCCCCTGTCCACGTAAGGGCTGCGGTACTGAAATGTGACAGCCTTGATTGACTGCCGTGCCTTCTCGATCATGGGAAGATAGAATGAAGCTACCTTGCGACCAAGTACTTCTGATCCTTTTTTTCCTTTTGCCTCATCAATGTCTTTCAGACCGAGGAGTTTTAATCCGGCAGGGTTGAGATCCTCAAAAATCCAGTCGACAACATTACCCTTTTCGTTGTAAATGAGCCGATCTATGTAGAAGACCTCCTGCACCGTTTCGAACAGATCGCGATACTTGGCCTCACTCTCCCGCAACTGTTCTTCTAGGTTCTTCTGATCACTTATATCGAATCCATAAATGTTTACGCATTCTTCTTCGGAAAAGGGGTGAAACGAGATCAAATATACTCTTTTTCCCATTTTAGCTTCCATTTTCTCTGGGTTATTCCGTGAAATTACTCTTTGCACAAAATATCCAATACAGGAAGGTAGTTTTTCTCCTACTCTTACACCCCATTCATGCAATAAGGACTCACCTGCCTTATTTGAGTAAAGAACCATCCCATCCTTTCCAACACTAAGCACAGGATTCGGGTTATTTGCCAGAAATTGCTCCATTCTTTTCATTTTCCCTCTTACTGAGATTTCTTTATTTGCGAGTTCCCACACATCTCAATGGCCAGGAGAGATTAATATCTTAATTTATATTATTTCTTTGTTTTTATTAGGTTATTAGGTTATAATTCACAAAATGGATCTCTTAAATACATCCTTTGCGACAATGATCACTTTAAAAGGAAGTGTTGGAGTCAGTAACTCTCACGAGAGTGTATAGGATAATCACTAATGAACCCTTAATAGTACTGGCACTGTCCATTGTATGAATAGTTTGAGCTTTATGATAGGTTCTGTGACAGGTTTTAATATAAATTGTCCGTATTCAATTAGACACTGATTCGAACATATGGATTCAAATTTTTCTTTATTATAGATTCTTGCATATAATTTTAATGAGCTACTGTATGAATTAACCCCTTAAGTTTGTAAGATTATACATTCTTAGATTTTTTGAAAATTTATAGTTACTTTTTAAAATAGATAAATGAGAAATGATATATATAGAAAAAAACGTCTATTTATATTGAGGTGGGGTGGAATAAAGAAGAAATACCTGTTACTATTTTGTATTGTAATACTATACAATTACACAGAAATTCAAACTGATATGATCAATTCTGTGCCATCTGTATATCTCACATCTTCAAAGAATACGATAGAAGATCCATCAGTTCAAGTTATTGCCGAGAAAGTTAATGAAAATGATATATCAATAGTTCATCCGCATCAATCAAACTGTTATGAATCCACTGCTAGTGGCTCGTGGGTTACACTTGTTAATGTGAAGAATGCAACTGATCCTACATATGAAGTCCTTATCGAATTTATTAAATCGGACAGAACAGACGAAATAGAATATGATTACTATAATTTTGTTTGTGCTGACTTTGCTCAAGCCGTACACAATAACGCAGAAAAAGCTGGAATAAAAACTGCATGGGTGAGTATAGAGTTCGAAGATAGAGATTATGGGCATGCCTGTAACGCATTTAACACAACTGACAGAGGAATGGTCTTTATTGATTGTACAGGACCGGATCCCTACCAGCCAGGAAATTGGGACTCTATTGTAAAAATAGAAGTTGGAGAAGCATACAGGCCCGAAGAACTATACAAAAAAGGTTCAGCTTATGAGCCAATGGGAGTAGTCAAAAACTATAAAGTTTACTGGTGATTTAATTTCTCACTCTGGCTTAACTTTTTACTGGGACCTTAATCACTCTTACATCTTTTTCTACTTACTAAATATTTTATCAATAAGATCATAGATTTTTATCCCTATTTTTTTTTAGATAGATCTTACTCTTTATCATCTCTAAGAAAAAGGTTTAAAAACAAGATCTTCTATGTACATTATGATTAAATTAAACATGTTGTGTTGGTAGCTATGGTAACCAGCAGAGAAAGACAGAAAGCAAATCTGGCCAGAATGAAAGAAATTATGGAAGAAATTGAGAATACAACAAATGACTGCGATCTAATCGCTGAGTTACATAGACTCCTAAAAAGGCAATACCCCCTGTCCTTAAAATGGCATTTGATTGTATTCAAAAGTGAAGTCGAACATAGTTTATGGCATCTGGAAGGCATAAGAAAAGAAGAAATCGAAATAGCAAAAAGAAAGAGAAAGATAAAAACAAAGCTAGAAGAAAGTCTGAAACAAGTTTACTACAAATATTCGGATATTCCAAGCGCATTTAAGCTTGAGTATTATATGGTATACGATATTGAAAGAAATCAATACAAATGGATAAAATTGAACACTTCCGGAAACCCAAGGGTAAACATTTTTGCAATTCCAAAATCCATGATCGGAGAAGGTAAACTCCAATGGAGCGAGGAGGTAAAACAAAAATGGGGAGAAGACAGTATAGGACAAAGCGAACTAATGGAAAGAAGTATTCTTAATTGAATACTTTTTGATCTTATCCGGGAGTAGAAATCCTCTTAATATAAAATAACTTCATTAGTTTAAACTAAATGATTAGTAAAATAATGTATGGAATTTTTACATCCACAAAAAGTCTAATGGCTAAGTAAGAATATGATTTTGTCCACTTTTTGTTTCAGTCAAGAGATTCGGCTTCATGTATAAGTTCAGAATCGTTAAAAGCCTCAAGAGCAAGCTTTGTCATAAGCATATGGCTAATCAGAAATTTGTCTTTAGTTTCAAGGATAATTGTTTCAAGGGAATTGGAAGCCTTTATGATCATATTCTCAAAGTTATTGAAATCTTCATAAGAGAATTCATCTTTTGGAAGGACAGACGCATGTTTTAAAAAATCGATTCCTTTCCCCTCCTGCGCAAGCAAGCTTAAAATTTTCGGAAAATCTTTAGGGAAAATAGTTGCATCTTTGCCCTGAGAGGAAGACAAAATTATTCCTGATATGGAAGCGAGAATTCCTCCATTGTCAGGAAATCCGATGCTCTCTTGCCTGAATGTCTCTTTTCCTATAGATCCTATTGCCAGAGCAGCAACAAGAGTCTCCCTTTCCATTTTCTGGAAAGAGGCGGAATTCATAATTTCTCCAAGGTATGCAATTGCAATCCTGACCGCTGCTTCCATCCCCTGCCCAGCAGCTGCCTTCCCGATTGAGCAGAGAGAATACAGAATACTAAAACCAGTATCAGACATCTTCTGCTCTCTTGCAGCGTCAGCCATTTTTCCCAGAGACAGAAGAGACAGAAAAACCCCGATTTCCATTTTTTGAAGGACAGCAGCATTACCTATTTCTCTTATGCTGATTATAGCTTTTTTTGCATCTGGTTCAAGCCCCTTATTTATGTATTCAGTTCCTCTCTCCGTAAGGAAATCTATTGATCTGAGCACACCAAGCTCATCATTATCTTTAACAGAATTTATACCAAGATCTGTTGCTCTACTTTCGTTTAAAACAGACATTCAAAACACCCCAAAAACTTTTACATCCGGAAAGATATCTCAAATTGAGAGATCAGGTTGCCAGCTAATCCTTCTTTTAAAGGAGAGCAGGTCCCCAGGCACAAATTGATCCATAACATTAAATGCTTTACTTATCAGAACCGCTTACAATACGAGTGATAAAAGCTCATAAAGAATTACTGGAAAATCTCTATTTTGCTCTGAAACTTTTATTTTGTCTTTCTTCCGGTTTTTCAAGTTCCGGTGTTTCAAAGGTAAGGAGTGCGACTTCGGCTACAATTGAAGCACTCATCAGGCACCTGTCTTCTGTGTTAAATTTAATTGTCTCAAGTGAATAGGCTGCCTGAAGCAGAGCTCTTGGGAGTCCCATTCTATCTGCAGTTTTTCCAATATCCTCAAGAAAACGGACACTTGTACTGGCAGTTTCTTTTAGATCTTTTTTAATTGCTCCAGTTCCGATTTCCTGCAGCAGCAATTCAGCGTTTAATGCGGCATCTTCGAATTTCTGGTTTGCTGCAATTTTTCCGGTTTCCCCAAGAAGGGCAACTGTACTGTTTGCAAGATCCCCCAAGCTTTGCCATGTAACGCTTTTTCCAATCTCTCCAAGAGCAAAAATAACTGCAATTGTTTCCTTTTTGGTTCTTGTAATAGCCGCTGTATTTCCCATCTCCCCCAGGCAGGAAGCTGCAATTTTCACTGCAGACTCCATTTTTTGTTCTGCCGCAGCCTTTCCGATCTCTCCAATAGCAAGTGCTACACTAGCAAGGACATTTTCCATTCGCTGACGGTATGCTTCTATGGAAACAGGAGACAAATACATAATAGCATTGACAAGAACTCTTTCAAGCCTGACAGTACCCGCTGCTTTTCCAATTTCTTTGATATATTCGATCAGCCTTTTAACGTCGCTTTCCTGTCCTTCTTTTGCGTAATTCACTGCAAGCTCGGACAGAAATTTAAGTATCTTATTAACCTCAGTTTCATCCTTATCTCCGACCAAAGCCAGCCCTATCTCCAAGGCCTCGTTTTCATCCAGTGGTAGAATCCTTTATGCCCCCAGATTCTATAAAGTAAGTATGGATATGTGAGAATAAGAGCTTTATCCTTATTATTATAGCAAAAAAGCGAAAAGAACACTTAAATTAGAATCTTTTTTTATTATAATGCCTGGCTGCAAAAATTAAAAAAAAGATAAGGATTTGTTTCATTTTGATGATTACTTAAATAACCTGGTCGTTTTGCTTTAATATTTGT
>CAZCKG010000173.1:4050-5151 GCA_964498825.1 uncultured Methanosarcinales archaeon | reverse complement strand
TAAGTTAAGTAATCATACACTGTTGCTTAACTCACGAAAAGAAAAGTCTGATATATCCCAGGTAAGGAATTCTGTACTGTGCGATTCCTATAATCCATTCATCTTTTACAGGCGTAAGGTAGCTTATCTGTCCTTCCTGATCAAAGTGCTGATTGGTTACAACGTTGTCTCCTTTAGTAATATAGCCTGAGTAAGGAGCCGGGGGGCCGCCTTCCCACATTGGTTCTCCGGCTTCGACTCTATACATGGCCCTATGAATTATCGGGGTTACACCTTCCTCTCCATAAGGCCGATAAAGAATTACGTTTCCGTAATTTTCAAAGGATTTATAACTTGAATTTTTTCCTTCTTCATAAGTGATAATATTTACTCGATCAGCATTTTTTATGAAAATAATATCTCCTATCTGCATATGCGGTTCCATACTGCCTGACTCTACCGCAACCATAGGAGTCCAGAGCCCGAATACCAGCTTGGAAAGAACCATAAAGGTGATCAGGACAGCTGCAACAGACAGTAAGTCCTTCCCAAGGGAAACCCAGAAGCTTTCATTCTCCTGGTCATTGCTTTCCTCATTATCTTTACTCATAATAAGCCTTTATTTTTTGATCTTTATTCTTTTGATTCATTTTGTTTACTGTGTTAAATTAGTTTTTTTCAGGCTTAATAAAAACCTTCTGAAATATGTAAAGCTTTTCCTACTGTTCTATATTATATAAAACTAGTTCAGGATGTCTTTTAAGCATATTTATATGAAGATTCGTTTTTATCCTATATTAATTTTCAATTTATTCAACTAATTTTGATATTTTTCCAGTTATTAGCTCAAAAAGTAAACAGATCATTTTATTATAGACAGGTGTAAATAAGTATAAACCTGTATCGGAACATATAAAATTTCATAAAATTCTTCTGTTTAATAACGAATTACTTTAACGAATTAATTTGTATCTGACTAATTTTTATATTTTAAACAGGTCTTTGGCTTGAGCCCCTTTGAGTCCCAGGTTAATCGAGGACCCAATGACTTCTTGTGATATATCATATTTAGAAAGTTTCATTTGAGAAAACTTCAGATCCAAAACCTTTGTATTGAGAAAA
>CAZCKG010000173.1:1796-3950 GCA_964498825.1 uncultured Methanosarcinales archaeon | reverse complement strand
GAAAACTTCAGATCAAAAAACTTTTGTATTGCGAAAACTTTAGATTCAAAAGCTTTCAGCTTCAGGATATTTCAGACTCTGATAACTCTAAGATTCATGTCAGTTCAGAAAGGTCAGGTAGAAATTATGGACAAAAATGATATAATAAGGACGGTTATGGAAAAAGAGTACCAGATAAGCCCTGAAGCTGTGGAACTCATCAGATCCAGTAACACTCCCGACAGTCTTCTCGATTATGTCCTTTCAACTGTTAACGATACTGTTATTGTCATAGATGCTGAACATATAGACCTTGAAGGTTTTGCTGCCTTCGGAAAGACTCAACATCCAATTCTTATCGAAAATGGAGAAAACCCTGAACTCAAAACTTCAATAGAAAAGCTGTCTAATGATATGCCTATAGTGCAGCCTTCGTCTAGAAAAGCCAGAGAGTTTCTTTCCGGGACTGATACGCTTTCTTCCAGATCGGATAAACTTTCCATTGAGTCCGATATTCCTGTTTCGTTTCTTTCCACTCCGGTTTCTAGCCCTACCCCTGATCAGGTTCCTGACCAGGTAGAATCTTATCAAAATCCAGTTCAAGATTCTTTTTCAGTCCCTGACGCTGTTTATAAACAAGTTCCGGATACTCAAACAGATACTGTTTTATCTGAGGAAATTTCGGCTCCTTCCCAGGTAGCAGGTTCCCTGCCTTCACTGAAGGGCGTTCCTGAAAAGACTTTTTCCCAGCAATCCTCACAATCCTCACAAACTGTAAACAGATCAGCTTCTTCTTTTTTCGGGCACGGAAATTCTCTTCCTTCTTCAGATCGAATTTCAAGGACAGATCCGTTTTTTTCTACTTCTCGGAAGGGTTTATCTGCGGGTTTCAGGGATGAAGAATACAGACATTTCCCAGGCAGGAACCCTGTGACAGTAATTTCCGACATAACAGGGCATTCAACCTGTATTGGGGAATATATGCAGTTTGTACAGTATTTCAGGGACAGGTACAGCAGGATTTCTGAGATTATCAGGAGCAGGATCAATGCGCGCCCCATAGAAAGTTTAAAAAAGAGAAGCTTTCGCCGTGGAGGAGATGGAGGTTCTGAAGAAATTTCTATTATCGGAATGGTTTCTGATGTTAGCAGTACAAACAATGGCCATAAAATTCTTTCTCTTGAGGACCCTACAGGTTCTTTGTCAGTTCTCATTCGAAACACAGACAAAGAACTCTTCGAAGTAGCCTCAAGAATCCTTCTGGACGAGGTCGTTGGAGTAACAGGATCGATGACTAATGATGGAAACCTGATGCTTGCTACAAAGCTTATCCAGCCAGATGTCCCTAATAGTATTCAACGCAGAACCGGAAGTCACGGGAAAGCTGTACTGATTTCTGATGTACATGTGGGCAGCTCCCAGTTTCTGGAAGATTCCTGGCTGAATTTTCTGGATTTTTTGAAAGGGGAATCTGATTCGGAAGCCATGCGGGAACTTGCGACTGGCATTCGTTATCTTGTAGTTGCAGGAGACCTTGTTGATGGAATAGGGATCTATCCTGACCAGGAAATGGAACTGGATATCCTGGATGTGTACGATCAGTATAGGAAAGCTGCCGAATACTTCAGGGAAATTCCTGAGCATATCCGTGTAATTATAAGTCCGGGAAACCATGATGCTGTCCGGCAGGCAGAACCTCAGCCTGCGTTGCCGGAATGGATCCAGGCCGATTTTCCTGAAAATGTCATTTTCGTTGGTAATCCTGCTCTTGTGGATCTTGACGGCGTTAGCATTCTTATTTATCACGGCAGGTCTATTGATGACCTTGTAGCAAGCATTCCTGGAGTCTCTTATCAGGAACCTGCCGGGGCCGTCCTTGAAATGGTAAAGCGCAGGCACCTTGCCCCAACCTACGGAAGCAGGGTTTCCATATCCCCTGAGAAAAAGGATTATTTTATAATAGACCCTGTGCCGGATATTATCCATACAGGTCATGTCCATACCTTGGGAATCCAGCGTTACAAAAACGTACTTCTTGTCAATTCCGGGACCTGGCAGGACCAGACAGAGTTTCAGAAACGTGTAAATCTTATGCCTGTCCCTGCCAGAGTCCCTCTTGTGGACCTCGCGGATTTTGATGTGAAAATTCTCGGGTTTGATTGAATTGACCGAGCT
>CAZCKG010000173.1:0-1696 GCA_964498825.1 uncultured Methanosarcinales archaeon | reverse complement strand
ACTATGGCCGAGCTCTAACTGAACTTTGACCGAACTTTAACTAATTTTGGCTTAAAAATCTACTTCTTAATCTGATATCCAGGTAGCTTAGTCTAATATTTTTCATTGTTGATCTAATATTTTTTCATTGGCTTCTCAAAATTCTCAAAATTATTTTCCGATCCTTATATATACCACAAGGATTTAATATCGGAAAAATGCCACTGGAAGAAAAAAAGGAAAGTTGTCGGGAAGACATCCCGGAGATTCAAGAAGAAAGCCAAGATCAGGAGAGTACATTTCTCCCTTATAATATCCCTGATTTTCAGACTCTTCTGAAAAAACAGGGCTATGCCCTGGCAGGTCATCACTCAGCTGTTAAAACCTGTCTCTGGCTCAGACATGCTATGAACGATCAGGGTTTCTGCTACAAATCCAAATTCTACGGGGTCCAATCCCACCGCTGCCTTCAGATGACTCCTACTCTTATGTGCAACCAGCGCTGCCTCTTCTGCTGGCGACCAACTGAGGTTCCGGTCCCTGCACCTGGTGAATGGGATTCTCCCGAAAAGATAGTAGAAGAAAGCATTATCTGCCAGCGCAAGTTAATCACCGGTTTTGGCGGTTCTCCTAATGCAATTAAAGAACGCTGGCTCGAAGGCAATGAACCGAACAACGTTGCAATCTCCCTCTCAGGAGAACCAACCTTTTACCCTTATCTTCCAGAGCTTATTGAGGAATATGAAAGAAGAGGTTTTACGACTTTTCTAGTTACAAATGGAACAGTTCCGGGTATGATCGCGAAGGTTTCCCCTTCCCAGCTCTACATGAGCCTTGATGCTCCTGATCTGGAGACATACATTAAAGTCTGCCAGCCAAAGTCTGCTGACCTCTGGGAAAAGATCAACGAATCTCTACTTCTTATGAAGCAGAAAAGTTCAAGGACAGTTATCCGCACGACTCTGGTTAAGGGCGAAAACATGTTCAATCCTGAAGGTTATGCCGAACTGATCAAAAAAGCCTCTCCTGATTTTGTGGAAATAAAAGCATACATGCATCTTGGTTTTTCAAGGCTCCGACTTGACCGTTCTGCTATGCCTACTCATGAAGAGGTTCTGGGATTCTCACGAGAACTTGCAAAACATCTGGGGTACGAAGTTGCAGATGAATCTGAGATCAGCCGGGTGGTTCTGCTTTCGAGGGACGGAAAAAAATCGCCTGTTAAAAGAATTTCCTGCCTTGATTGAATGATAGTCTTCTTGAGAAAAATCGTTTCTAAATCCGAAATCAGTATGCTGTAGTGTACAGGAAGATTTTTATATGTTTGAGAATATATAAAACCTGTTTGAGGATAGAAACAAATATAAACTCAAGTTTCAATTAGGATATAGTCCCTGAGCGGACCAATCCAATTTTAAACTAATTAGATACAGTCTGAGTAAAATTATGTCTCATATCTAGTGCGATCAGTAGAACACGAAACTGGCAGGTTTGCGCGGCACAGGCTTTCTATCGGAGTTCCGAGAAGCCGGCTTCTCTAGTATGCGTATTTTTACTCTCAGGTTTTTCGTGTTCTGAGCGGTTTTTACATTTGGATTTCTGCTGAGACAGGAACTTGCTGTGTAATTTCTTATCAAAATTCTACGTTTATCCTTGTTAAGTTGACTGAAAAGCTAAACGAATTATAAACTGCATAACTAAATTTATTATGATTGCA
>CAZCKG010000172.1:0-5151 GCA_964498825.1 uncultured Methanosarcinales archaeon | reverse complement strand
TCTATCAATTTGTAGTGCCAGAACCCGAAAGAGGCAGATAATCAATGCTTTCGTTACTCAAGGCATAAGTTACATCACATATACCATCGTTATTTGAGTCTGCCTGGATCTGGCTGAAACCATCTCCATTTGGTGTGGCCCAGAAATTCCCACCTAGATAGGGCCCTTCGACAATATTCGTTCCCTCTGTTTTGGTCGTATTCAAAATTGTTCCTGAGTTCATACCCTGGAAATAAATATTGTTCAAATTATTGAGGTAATTATTATAAATGGAGTTGTTTTCTGAGTCAAGAAGGTAGAGACCATACTCAGAATTCGAAACAAGCCTGTTACTATTCAGTTTATTGTCCCCAGAAGACCATAAGTAGACTCCATATCTACTGTTCAGGTTTGCTCCGTTACCCGATAACTCATTGTAACTGGATGTTCTCAAATAAATTCCGATTTCATTGTTTGATGCTCTGTTATCTGTCAGATTGTTATTATTGCTGGAAGAATTCATCCATATGCCATAAATACTGCTGGCTGCCGTATTATTGACAAGCTTATTATTACTGGAGTTATACATCCGGATAGAGACACCGTCATTCAACCCTTCGTTGTCGTTTAAAGTGTTTCCTACAGAATCCCATAAACTAATACCGTGTATAGTGTTGTTTGATGCCTCGTTGGCTGTCAGTACGTTTCCACTTGAGTTTATTACATGAATACCGACTTTGTCATTTGCTGCTACATTATTAGTCAGATTATTATCATTGCTAGAAGAGTGAAGCCAGATGCCATAACTGCTATTGGATACTATGTTCCCATTCAGCAAATTTTCGCTGGAATTACGCAAAAAAATAGAGATATTGTTATTTAATACTGTAGAGTTACTCAGTTCATTTTCTGTAGAATTCCTCAGACTGATCCCAGAATAAGTATTATTTAGAACCGTACTATTGTTAAGCGTGTTCCCTACGGAAGCTTTCAGATAGAACCCTATTTTACTATTTAATGCGTTATTCGTATCCAGCATATTATTGGTAGAAGAATCTATCCAGAAAGCAAAATTATTGCTTGATGCAGTGTTATTGCCAAGAATATTTTCACTGGAATTGTTCAGGAGAATAGAGGTTCCATTACCTGACACCGAGTTATTGCCCAGAATATTACTGCTGGAAGAATCCAGACGGATCCCAAACCCCGAATCAGAATTTAAATCATTTTCGGAATAGTTTTCAGAGTTATTTACGGTATTATTTCCAGAATTATTTATGGGATCAGTACCAGAAAGTTGATTGTTTTCAATAAGGCAATGCTTAACTCCATTAAGATGGATTTTGGAATAGGGAGAATTTACGGATCCCTTTAAACTAAACCCACTGATTGTCACCCCATCTGCAATAACATAGAAAACATCATCCGAACTGCTGGCTACCTCAATTATTGTATCTTCAGGATTTCCGGATTCAGACATGACAGTTAAATTTGTTACATATACATCGATGTTTTCTTTATATAAGCCCGGAGAAACAAGAATTATATCTCCTGGTAAAGAGTTGTCTACAGCAGCCTGGATGGAGGTGAAATCCGCAGCCTGATCTGTACTGTTGTCATCTGAACTATTATTTACAGTAATTGTCGTAGGCTTCGATTCTTTAAGAGGGAGAAAATCTATGAATTCGTTTCCTTCAATATTATATTGCACATCAAAAATACCGTCAAGGTCAGTATCCTTAACCCCCTCAGGATATACATTGCTATCAGGTTTTGCCCAGAAATTCCCTCCCAAATATGGGCCGCCAACTATGTTAGTTCCTTCAATTTTAGTAGAATTCCAGATGTTTGTTCCCGAAACAAGCTCTGATTGTACATTCAGGATGTTATTGAAATAATTATTGTAGATTAAGTTGTCAGAAGTCTCGAATACATTCAACCCTAACTCATTAGAATGTATAGTATTGTTTATCAGAGTATTACTGCTTGACTCCCCTATAAGGGAAATACCCTCTACGTTTTTAGAAATGTGGTTATCTTTCAGAGTATTAGTTGTGGAATCAAAAAGTGAAATTCCATTTGTACAATTTGATATTGAATTATTACTCAGGATATTATACCAGCTGTCTCCAAGGCTAATGCCGGTCATACTGTCCGTAATGTTATTGTTATCCAGCGTGTTACCTGAACTGAACTGGCATAAATCGATACTACAGCTGTTATTTGATAAACTATTATTTTGAACAAGGCAATCAGTAACACCGAAAAAGTGTATTCCAGAGTAAGTGGAACCGCTTATAGTAAAACCTTTAATGCTTACACCGTTTGCCATGACAGTAAAAATGTCCTCAGAGCTCCTTGCTGCCTGAATTATAGTATCTGAAGAATTTCCAGATTCAGAAGCAATAGTCAGGTTCTTGGTGATATTAAGATTTTCCACATAAGTACCGGGTTTAACAATAATTTCATCTCCGGAGTTTGCAGCATTTACCGCAGCCTGGATCGAGGTGAAATCTGCAACAGGATCCGTGCTGTTATTCACATAAATTGCAATAGCTGCTCCACTCCCTACAGTCATCAGATTTAATGCAAAAATTAAGAAAAAAACAGTTATGAATCTTTGTATTATTTGCCGCATGGTAAACACCGTAGTAGAATTTTAAATTGGGTAACTAGATACGTTTTTAATAGTTGTTTTAGTTAACATTAGAGAGAAATTTATGTAAGATTTTACAGGATGTGTTGAAGCCCTCAGTGACAAACGCCTAACGGGATTTCTAAGATTGCTATCTTCACCTGGAACTCCAGACTTTTAATTTAGTCTTAAAAAATAAAATAATAGAGGCCAAAACACTCAGCAAAAATTTCTCACTTATTCATATCTAGTTTAATTAGATGGTTGTTACGCAATCATTAAAGGATCTAATGATAGCACTTAGTAGTCCAAACATTTCAAATTTTGAAACCAACTTCATATATAAAAAAATTGTATTGTTATATAAAATTAACTCAGAATTAGAAATTTGATAATGTGAAGAGGCATGTCTCACGAAACTTATCGTAGCGAGAAACACACTTTATTGACCTAAACACTCTTTGATGCAGGATACTCCAGAAATTCAAAGGAAATTTTAAAAGATCTATTTTTAACCCCCTGATTCATCCTCTCGAATTAAATAAAAAACATAAGAAATATCGAATTTTGAATACTGTTCAGGAAGCTGGGAAAATTAAAATAGAATCATTTGAATATAAATAAATGGTGAGGGGTCAACATGAGATTAACAGGAGCTTTGCTGCCTTTTATAGTCATTCTATTTTTTACAGTGGCTTCAAACACGGAAAAATACAGCTTGACGGAAAATACGAGTTCTGAAAAAGGGAAATCGATAGGTGACATAAGAGTAGGTGAAATAGTTTACAATAATAGCGGGGAAATTTACAGGGATGGAATTGTTGATAACTTTAATTATTTCAAAAACCGGAGATATGCCGTAAAACAAGTGGAGATAGAACTTCTTTCATATCGTCTTCGGAATCTGAGTGCATGCTGATCACTATTAATTGAAGTAAAAATAAAGGAAATTTATCAAAACCAAAAATCTACATTTTTCGATCTTCCTCATAAGAAAACTTGGATAAGAGGGCTAGTTAAAATATACATTTAGAGGTACAGGTCATGAAAGCTATAAGAATTCATGAGTTTGGCGGGCCGGAAGTTCTGAAGTATGAAGAAGTTCCTGAGCCTGAGCCAGGCAAGGATGAGATTCGGATTAAAATAGTTGCAGCAGGAGTCAATCCGATAGATTGGAAGATACGCAGAGGTCTGATAGGGGAATTTCCCCTGCCGATGACTGTCGGACTGGATATTGCAGGTATTGTAAATGCTGTGGGGGAGGGAGAAAATACCTTTCGGACCGGAGAAGAAGTCTTTGCCAAAGTATCGATAGGCCAGGGAGGATATGCTGAACACGCTGTTGTCAACTCTATACAGGTTGCACGGAAGCCAAAAAGTATAGGGTTTGTAGAAAGCGCTGCCATTCCTACTGCGGGACTGGCTGCCTGGCAATCGCTCTTTGATATTGCCGGACTCGAAAAAGGGCAATCCATACTCATTCATGGAGCTTCTGGAGGAGTCGGGACTTTTGCAGTCCAGTTCGCCAGATGGAAAGGAGCACATGTCATTGGAACTGCCTCTAGTGGCAATTTGCAGTTTTTGAAAAGCATAGGTGCAGATGAAGTAATTGATTATAAGAATCAGCGATTTGAAGATTTAGTTAGCAAGCTGGACGTGGTGCTGGACACAATAGGAGGGGAGACTCTTGAGAGGTCATGGAAAGTCTTAAAACCCGGTGGATTTCTGGTAACGACTGTAGGCACTATCCCAGAGAATGCTCTTGAAAAATATGGAGTACGTGCAGAAAGACTCATGACCCAGCCTGACGGAAAAGAGCTCACTCAAATTGCAGCTATAATAGATGAGCAACAGATCAAACCGATAGTGACGACTATACTTCCTCTGAAGGATGCACAAAAGGCACATGAGATTAGTGAAAGTCTTCACACACGTGGGAAGATTGTATTAAGAGTTGTAGACAACAAGCAGTGAAGCTGATCCAATGCTGTAATCTCTGATAAACTGTAACTATTCTTTTACCTTATTCAGGGAAGCAGAAGCACATCAAAAGCAAATATGGGGTAAAAAAAGAGAATTAAATGAAAAACTAGCTGAGTATGGAATGTTGCTTGAAGGATGGGGGAAGATGCCAGAAGAAAAGAAAGGACGCAGAGGTTTAACGTGGCTTTACATATTGATTTTTATATATTATGTAGCTACAGCACTTCATGGAGGAGGGGAAAATGTGATATCGAAAACAGTATCAAATGAATCAGATTTTCCAGTAGATCTCACAAAGGGTGTGAATTATAAACTCTTAATTGAAAATTACAAAGGTCCAGAGAAGATAAATGTGACAATAAGCAAGGGTTCATTAATCGTTTTTGAAGACACATTTAAATTGACGGAATCCAGGAAAAATTATCTTCCTTACCATCCGATGTTTACTGTACAGGAAAATGGAACTTACCATATTCATGCTAAACCACTCAACTCAGGAACAGTTAATTTGATAATAGAAAAAACCGTAGCTTCAAAAATTCCATAATCCTGTG
>CAZCKG010000171.1:0-5187 GCA_964498825.1 uncultured Methanosarcinales archaeon | reverse complement strand
CGCACTAGATTACTTTGTTATGAAAGCTGTATGCATCTGTATGGGAGTGCATCTGCCTTACAGTCCAAAGTGGTACTGGCCTGTAGAGGGTTTTTACGGGGTGCCTGAGCTGGACCGGTATTTTGACCGGAACAATATTTTTTTGAAGTTTTTAAACACAAGCAGACAGATCCTGCGCCTTAACGAAATATTTATGGAATCTATAGAAAGAGGGGGAAAATATTCCTTTGATTTATCCGGACCTTTCCTTGAACAATGCAGATGGGACCCGGAACTTCTCGAATCTTTCCACGAACTCGGGGAGAGCGGCAGCGTAGAGTTTACAGGCAGCTGCAGTCACCATTCCCTGAGCTCCCTGTATCCGGATCTTTCCTGGTTTAAGGAAGAAGTACTCCTTCACAGGGAGATGGTCAGGGAATTATTAGGAGTTGCTCCCAGAACCTTCATAAATACCGAACTTCTCTACATTGAAAGAGTGGAGAGAATTCTTTCAGACATGGGTTTCAGCTGTCTTATTGCAGAAGGATCCAGAAATCTTCTGAATGGGCGCGACCCTGTAAATGTTTTTGAAAATCAAATTCCTACGTTATTAAGGCATATAAATCTTAGCGAAGATCTTGAACTGCGTTTTTCAGAGAGAAAATGGGAAGGTTATCCTCTTATTCCGGAAAAGTTTGCAGACTGGATAGCCAGTATGGAAGGAGATGTCCTGACCCTTTATTTAAACTATACAAATCTCTGCCTTCACTACAGAAATAAGAGTATGATAGCCGATTTTATAAGGGATTTTCCAGAAGCTCTTAAAATCCGGGGCATTGAAATGCTTACTCCTTACGAAGCTGTAGAGAAATTTAAACCCTTAAGGCTTCCTACTCTTGGGACCGAGAAGACAATTCGTTACGGAATGCACAATGCCCTAGGAAATCACGCTCAACAACTCTATCTGCGCGAATTGATAAGAGTCGGAGAGGAACTTTCAGAAATTAAGAAAAGTGAGAATTACTTGAAATTAAAAAATGTGTACGGTTACCTTCAGCAGAGTGAGATATTCTTTTCTATGAACCCTGGGAATATCAGGGAAGGGTATGAAAGAGCTGTAAACTATTTTTCTATCCTCTCTGATCTCAGGAGAGCAGTTCTGGAGGAGAAAGCATGAAATCAGTCTGCATGTATTTCCAGGTGCATCAGCCCTTTAGACTGCGCAGATTCTGGCCTGACGACAAATCAGGTTTTTTCCGCTATTTTGATAAGAGAAGCAACAGGGAAATCTTTGAAAGAGTAGCTAAGAAATGCTATATTCCTGCTAATGATTCTCTCCTTGATTCTATTGACGAGCATAGAGGAGAATTCAGGTTTGCACTTTCTCTTACAGGAACCCTGCTCGAACAATGCGAACTATGGGGGAAAGAAGTGCTTGAGGGCTTTCAACAGATGGCGGAAACAGGAGCTGTGGAATTCCTAGACGAGACTTTCTATCATTCCCTTTCAAGCCTTTTTGAAGACAAAACAGAGTTTGTGGAAGAGGTAAAAGAACATACAGAAGTCATGAATGACCTTCTCGGGGTTAAACCGCAGGTATTCCGTAATACCGAACTGCTTTACAATAACACAATAGCAAAGATTGTATCTGATCTCGGATATAAGGCAATCCTTGCTGAAGGTGCGGACCACATACTTGATGGGAGGTCCCCTAACATCCTTTACAGGGCAACGGGTTCAGGACTTCCTATCATCTTCAGGAACTACAAGCTTAGTGATGACATTGGCTATCGTTTTTCTTCAAGATGGTGGGAAGAATATCCTCTGACTGCGGAAAAATGGGCATCCTGGGCTTCCGGGGTAAAAGGAGAGTGTATTAATATTTTTATGGATTATGAGACCTTTGGAGAGCACCAGTGGGAAGAAACAGGAATTTTTGACTTCCTACAAAAGCTCCCTGGAGAAGTCCTCAAGACTAACCTGAGTTTCAGTACACCCCTTGAAATTGTAGAGAAACTTTCACCTGTAGCTGAGATAGACATAGGAGATTTTTCCACCATTTCCTGGGCTGATATGGAACGTGACACAAGTGCATGGCTTGGAAATGACATGCAAAGACGCTGTTTTGAAGAAATAAAATTACTTGAACCTTTTGTGAAAAAAACTAAAGACCCTGAAATTCTACGCATATGGAAACACCTGCTTACCTCGGATCACTATTACTATATGTGCACAAAGTGGCTCGGGGACGGAGATGTACATTCTTATTTCAGTGTCCACTCCACACCCTTCGAAGCAGCAGTCAATTTCATGGCTGTACTTATGGATTTCAAAGCTCAGGTATTCAGAAAACTTAGCGCAATAGCTTAATGAAATGTATACATATTAATTAAGGGAGTTTGAGTCACATGGTTAAAGATTTATTCACGTTTGCAGGCTTCAATGAAGATTCGCAGATTGTATGGTTCAAGATTATTTATTCGAAAGAGCGTGGATCTTTATCCTTAATATCTGATTTTCTTGAAAAAGAAAATGTATCCGTTCTATTTGGGCACCTGGACAACCTTACACAAAATACAGGAGAATATTCAATATTCACCGAACTTAAAAAAGATACTGATCCTGAGACCCTAGCTCAAAAAATAAAGGACTTGGAAATAGTAAGCGAAGTAGAGTGTGGGATTTCAGAATATGGGATGATCCATTCTGTGGACTTTCCCCTTAATGTCATAGGGGTCAGGGGGGTTATAGCAAGAGCGCTCACAATTGTTGACATTATGAAAACTCTTAACGAAAGTGTGCCGCATGCAGAGGGACTTCTAACCCTTTCGGGACTAAAAGGAGGGATTCACGCCGCAAAATATTTTAAGAGTATTATGCCTCTAAATGACAGCAATTTCACGAATATGATTGCGGAATTATACAGGGGCGTAGGCTGGGGAATACTGGAAATCGAATGTGATCCCAGGACTTATGAAGGAAAAATCATTGTTAAAGATTCTTTTATAGCCGATGTTTACGGAGCGTCGGACCAACCGGTTTGTGCCTTCATGAGTGGCTATTTTGCAGGTTACCTGACCGAATATTTCGGGAAGAACATAAGTGTGAGGGAGGTCAGCTGTAAGGCTACTGGAAAGAAGTTCTGCGAGCATATAATCTCACCAGCTCCTTCCGGCGGTACAAGTCAGGAATATCAGACCAGAGGGGAGCCCCAGTGATTAGACAACCAAACGTCATTCTTGGAAATGACGAACTGCTTGTAACAATGGGAAGGAAAGGAGAGATACTAGGCTATTTTTATCCCCGAAGAGACCATGCACAGCATGTTGAAGAATCCCTTGCCTGCATTCACACAGGAGAAAAACTTCACTGGACAAATGAAAATGACTGGCATTCCATTCAAAATTATATAGAGGACACCAACATAGTATCCACGAAGCTCTATCACGATTCTGGAATCCGAATTTCGATACTTGACCTTGTGCATCCCGACGTGCCTGTCCTTATCCGCAGATTTAAGGTACAGTCTCAGAAAAAGATTTCAGGGAAGTTCTTCTACTACTCGAACTTCAACGTAGGGGAAACTTCTAAGAAAAATTCAGGATTTTGCGATGCGAATGCTCGCCTGCTTGTTCAATACTGGCAAAACTATTACATAGGACTTCATTCTCTACCGGAATTTACAGAGTGGCAGATTGGAAAGGCTATGGACACCATATGGTGGACAAACTCCAAATATGATATGGAAGATGGGAAATTACAGAAGAACAAGGAAGATATTGGGAATATCAACAACGTTGCCGGCTGGGATCTCGAACTTGAAGCTGACGGAGCAAATGAGTTTGTAATCCTGATAGGGGCTGCTTCTTCCCGGAGCCTTCTTTATAAAAGAATGCACGAACTCTCCAAACTCTCTCTGGAACATATTTTCGAAAAAACACGAGAACACTGGGTTATGTGGCTTGCTAAAAAGCAGGTGCTCAAAATGCCAGCGATAGAAGGACAAAATAACCTGCGACAGGAGCTTTTGGGCGCCTACAATCGAGCTCTTCTCATGCTTTACCTTCTTAATGACCGGGAATACGGATCCTTTGTAGCTGCTCCGGAGTTTGACTCCAATTTTGAGAAATGCGGAGGGTACGGATTTTGCTGGAACAGAGATACATCGGAGATTGTGCTCGCACTTAAACACTCTGGCTATCCGGAGTATTGCGATAGATTTTTCAAATGGTGTATAAGAACTCAGCTCCCTGACGGCTCCTGGTTTCAGCGTTACTGGCTCAATGGGGATATAGCTCCTTCATGGGGTAATTTTGACTACTCGACTCAGATAGACGAAACCGGATCCACTCTTTATGCCATGGACGTCTACTACAGGATTCTTGAAGGCCTGAACAAAGTTGAGTTCCTGGAAGAGGTATGGGTTTCCATACTCAGGGGTGCCGAATATCTAATGAAGCGGACTAAATCCGGGCTTCACGAAAGCTGCATGGACCTGTGGGAAACTTATTACGGAATTTTCACATATACAAATGCCTCAATCTACGCCGGGCTCATGGGTGCCTCCCATTTAGCTGAAGAAAATGGAGAAGCTGGAATGGCAAGGCGCTGGAAAAAAAGAGCTGAATTTATTAAACAGGCTACAATTGATCGTTTCTGGCTTCCGGAAGGTTATTTTGCAAAAGGAATAATTAACGAGAAACTGGATAAAGTCATGGATATAAGCATTCTGGGTACTTATATTCCCTTTGGAATGCTGTCCCCGAAAGACCCTGTAGAAAAGGATATAATCCTATTTATGATAGAAAATATCCAGAAAAAGCTCTCAATGCCTGTTAATCAGGGTTACGGAATCAAAAGGTACGAAAACGACAGTTACATTGATGGAAACCCATGGACAGTAACTACTCTCTGGCTTTCGGAAGCAATGTTTGCCCTTGCCCTTGACCTCCCCCCCGAGAAAGAGGGAAAGTATGAAGAAAATGTAAAAAGATTGACAGGTGAAGGAATTAACTGCCTTAAATGGGTCCTTGCGGGAGCAACCAGTACAGGACTCCTTCCTGAACAGGTGGATAAATCCACAGGCAAACCTGCCTGGGCAATTCCATTAGGATGGAGCGCATCCCTGATGCTTGACAATATCCTGCTTCTGGACAAACTCTGCAGGAGAAAGGCAGGGAATTCAACGGAAGAAAGCTGAGAGATAAA
>CAZCKG010000170.1:0-5207 GCA_964498825.1 uncultured Methanosarcinales archaeon | reverse complement strand
CGGGGAAGTTTTCCATCCCCGCAGCAAGCTAGCGGGGTATTCGACTGAAATAATCAGGGTAAAAATTTTTGCTCTCAAATATACCTGGCTGCTGTTAATGAATTATTAGGAAACGTAAATGGAAAACGTGTTCTTGATGCAGGCTGTGGTGATGGTTTTTTTCGTTAGAACTTGCACAAAAAGGAGCGTTAGTTACAGCTGTTGACGGTTCTGATGCTATGTTAAACATAGCAAAACGCAAGCATGCCCATGATAACCTTCAATACCATAATATGGATTTGACCCGGAAGTTAACTTTTGAAGATAAGTTCTTTGACATTATTATGGCGAATATGTTATTAATGGATATTCCTGAAATAGAGTTATTTATTCTTGAAGTAGCACGGGTATTAAAAAAGCCTGGCACTTTTGTTTTCTCAATAACACATCCATGCTTCTTTTTAAGTGAATGGGAAGAGAATGAAAGCAAAACAAAAATGTATAAAAAAATTGGGAACTACATGGATGAAAGAGTAGAAGAATTAAATTGTACGTAAGTTCATTTAGAGAACCGGTTCCTCCAGAAGAATTAATAGAGTTATACCCGGAACAGGAGTATCATTATAGAATTCCATCATTTTTAGTAATCAGGGCAGAATCAATTTAAGAAGGTATGGTAAAAACAATTTCAGAGAAACGAATTCTTATTACAAAGGCTTTAAGGAAGGTGAATTGAGTGGAAGTGTATAGTGGCCTTCAAATTGAAAAGTTTAAGGAAGAGGATGTTGATCTCCTTACCCCCATAATGAAAAGTGCATTTGATGATGATATTCAAATGCATTTAAATAAGCCAACCGGAGGCCCCAGTGGTTATGATAATGGAGATTTTCTACGCAAATATGCTCTGAATCCTGCTTCTCAAGCATATAAAATCTTAAAAGATGGAAAACCAATCGGTGCTGTAATAGTCTGGATAAAAGAAAATAACGTAAATTTCTTAGGAAATATTTTTATTGGTCCTGAATTCCAGAATAAAGGACTGGGGTTGATAATTTGGAAATTCATAGAATCAAAATATCCTGATACTGTAAAATGGTGCACTGATACGCCCGGTTTTTCCAGAAGAAATCATAATTTCTATGTAAACAAATGCGGATAAGGTTGTAAAAATTAAAAATCCCAGAGACAAATATTATCGAAGTTATATCCTAGAAAAACAAATGAAGTAATTCTCATGGGTTGCGAGAGTTATATTTCTGATGAATATTCTATAAAGTGCAAACTATACGTAATTTCAGACTCCTTATCCATGCCATTTCTGGTTCAGGGGAATGGAGCTATCATGCAGTCAGGCACTCACACAAGTTTTTTTCACATTTAAGGAATTTTTGGGAGAATAAGTATGGATGTGAAAATGAAAGGCATTGTAAGGGTTGTGTCCTACGATCCAGAGTGGAAAGATGAATTTTTGAAAATAAAAAAGATGATTATTGACTGTGTGGGGGACCTCATAATTGGTGTTGAGCATGTCGGAAGCACAGCGGTTGAAGGTCTTGCTTCAAAACCCATTATTGACATTGATGTAGTTATTGATTCATATGACATTTTTTCGGCTGTAAAAGCCAGACTTTCGGAAGTTGGGTTTGAACACGAAGGAAATTTAGGTGTTGAAGGCAGAGAAGCTTTTAGAAGAACCTTTGTAGACGGTTTTATGCCATACCACATGTACGTATGTCCAAAAGACGGTAAAGGTCATCTTGAGCATATAGCTTTTCGCGATTACTTAAGGGGTCATCCGGAAGCTGTGGAAGCTTATGGAGAACTCAAAGTAAAATTAGCTGAACAGTTCAGAACTGACATTACAGCTTATGTAAATTCAAAGCATGAATTTGTACAAAATATTCTCAGAAAAATTAATGACTCCTGAATTAACGAGGATTCCTAAGTGAAAAACTTGCGTTCTGGTTGTTAATTTAATATAAGAAGGTTTTAAACGTGAAAGATTTTCCGGAATTTATGAAAAATAAAAGCAATCACATCAGTAGTAAAGAGCAAAGTACTGAAGATATTGATGGCTATTTTTACGAAGGTGCAGACGGCAGTCAGATGGCTTTCTGGACCTGTTATTCTGATAGAGTTTCCAGGAAACATGCTCATGAGTTTGATGAATATATGGTTTGCGTTAGCGGGCAGTATACAGCAGTGCTAAATGATGAGGAGTTTGTTCTCAATCCCGGGGACGAATTATTCATTACAAAGGGAACAGAACAGTGGGGAAAATGTATTGCAGGAACAAGAACTATCCATGCATTTGGTGGAAAACGGATTCATAGAGCTGAAGAGTAAGAATTCGTAAAATTTGTGGTCGGAAGACAGCCTTACATTAGAAAAAAGCAGAATTCACCCATAGAGTTCTACCATGCCCAAATAGTTTTTAGAGCCTATAAAGACTTACCTCAAAACACTGAGTGACTGGCACACCAGAGAAAAGGGCTCTGAAACATTGTTAATAGGTGGTTAAGATGCATCCTGAAAGCGATAATATTCAAGATTACCTCAAAAAGAATGATGTTATAGATTATGACCATAAGTTAATTGTTGACAAATGCCATGAATTGAAAAAAGGCACGGAAGACGAAATCAATTTGATTAAAAAAATCTATGAGTTTGTTAGAGATGATATTCATCATTCTGGGGATATAGGGGAAATGACAGTCACCTGTAAGGCATCAGAGGTTCTGGAGTATGGTCATGGGATATGTTGTGCTAAAGCTCATTTGTTTGCAGCAATGGTGAGACTTTTTGGGATACCGGCTGGATTCTGTTATCAGAAACTTTGCTCAGGTCAGGAAGGAGTTGACAGGAAAGTTTTACACGGCTTAAACGCTGTATATTTAAAAGATTTAAACAGATGGATAAGACTGGATGTAAGAGGTAATAAGCCAGGTGTAGATGCTCAGTTTTCCATATATGAGGAAAAAATCGCCTGGCCAGTTAACAGAGACCTTGGGGAAGAAGATCATCAGGTAATATTCAAAGAGCCCAATCCGACTGTTGTTGAAGTATTAACGAAAAGTAATGATAGGAAAGAGTTATGGATGAATTGGAAACTTGGGCTGAGGGACCTGTTTCGTAATAAAGAGTTGTAATTAAACGTTAATTCCGGAAAGGGAAAATTCATCCGACCATCTGATTTAATCTCAGCTTTTCAAAATCTTACGCGTTATAAAGGATAGCATCACACTTTCGTGCTCCCGATGTAACAAAATTAAAACTGAAAATGCTACACAGATTCACAGGGTGCAAAACCACTAATTAGAAGGCTTCTGGACAACTCAACTTTTGATAAGAAAAGAAAATAGTGTAGTATGAAACCTGAAATTCAATTTGACCAGCTGAATGAAAAATACGTGAATGCAGCAGCGGACTTAGTTATGTCTGCATACATGGAAGAAAAGATAGAGATTCCATTTTTGCCTTATGAAAAAAAGCACTTATATTTTCTCAGGAAATTAATCAAGAATTTATTTGACAACGGGAAAGGCATTGCTGCTGTCATGGATGGAGAATTAATTGGATTTATCGCCGGATTTGAGGTTAAGGAACTATTTGGGAAATGTAAAGGTATTTACAGTCCTCTATATGGGCATGGCGGGAAAAAAGAATATAGAAGTGTATTGTATCAGGAATTGTATACACGTGCGGCTGAAATATGGGTAAGAAGTGCTTGTTTCACTCATGCGTTAACATTTTTCGCACATGATAAGGAAACTATTGATTTATGGTTTTGGCAGGGTTTCGGGCTGCGCTGTGTAGATTCAATTTGCGAACCAAAAACGATTTCTGCAAACAATCCTCCAGATATTACTATTAAAAAGGCCAACTTGCTTGACATGCCCACTTTAGCAAATATTCATAGACAGCATAATATGTATTATGAGAATTCACCTGTTTTCATACCAAGAAGAAATAAAGACCCGGTTCAGGATTTAACTGATTGGCTTAAAAAAGACAATCATCATTTATGGGCAGCTTATCAGGATGGAGAACCGCTTGGATATATGAGAATTCAACCGGAAGCCGAAACTTTTGTTTCGGAACACCGGGACGTTATGAACATAACAGGTGCATATGTTCTGGAGAGTAAAAGAAAAGCTGGCACAGGAACTATGTTATTGGGAGCAGTACAGGAATGGCTTTTACAAAACGGGTATACTCTTTGCGGAGTGGATTTTGAATCCATAAATATTACGGGAAGCAAATTCTGGAATAAGCATTTTGTTTCGTATGCGTACAGCATGGTTAGAAGAATTGATGAAAGAATTTCAATATGAGCCAGTTAACTTGAGATGCCCTGCATATAGCAGCTTGGCTTCAAAACCAGAACTGAGAGATCGGGCGGAAATTAACTGTTTTTTCAGAAATCACCTTAAATCCATCCGTTGGATTCAAGAAATTCAATAGCTTCTACGGCTCCGTCCCCAAAAGAGGCCTCTGTTACGTAATTGGCAACTTCTTTTATTCTTTCATCGCCGTTTGCGACGGCAATTCCAAAACCTGAAACTTCAAACATTTCTACATCGTTTGCGGAGTCACCTATTGCTACAAAATTTTCGGCTTCAAGGCCCATCAGGCTTGCGAGTTTCTGGAGGCCCACTCCTTTGTTGATTTTTGTGCTCTTGATGTGGATCGCATATTTGGTATCAACCATTTCTATGTCGAAGCTTTGGGTTTCAAGAAGAGCTCTGGCTTTTTTAAGATCAAAATCTCTCCTGAGGGCAATCTCGGTTTGCCGGTAGAAAGGGTCAAGTTTTGTGAGCTTGAAATGTTTGGAAAGGAAAGAATAGGCTTTTTCGCATTCCTCCAGGCTTGCTTCGAAGGTGCCTTGCAGATCGTAACGGACAGTAATAGCCCCTCCGTTTTCGGCGATTACAGCCCCATCCAGGCCGATAAGCCTTGATGTAGTTCTTGCATAGCATAGAATATTTCCTGTGGCAAGAACGACAGGGACTTTAAGAGAACGGATTTTTTTAATGGCCCCCAGATGAAGTTCCCTGTTCTCACAGGTGATTGTCCCGTCAATGTCAACAACGATAGCTTTGAATTTCATCAAAAAAGATTGGGAATGGATGGATAAAATGTTTACTCATCCATTAACGGAATAGATGATTACTTATTTCAGTCGAATACCCCGCTAGCTTGCTGCGGGGATGGAAAACTTCCCCGAG
>CAZCKG010000169.1:2198-5251 GCA_964498825.1 uncultured Methanosarcinales archaeon | reverse complement strand
TTATTAGAATTCTCAAAAACGAGCATGTAGAATTGAACAAGGCAAACTGTCCAAAATAGTGGTCTTATGGCAAATTCTATTCATGAGATGATCAGAGCAAGCTTCAGATGCGAAGATATGGTAAAATGCGTACTGGGCTTGAAATCTCTTGACATTGAAGCATACAAGGCCCTGCTCCTGCATGGCCCCCTGACAGCCGAGAAGTTAGGAGAAATCCTTAACAGGGAAAGAAGTACCGCTTACCGTGCTTTGCAGAACCTCATAGCATGTGGAATTGTTTACAGAGAAACAAAATCCATTGAGACTGGGGGATATTACTATGAATATGTAGCCCTTGAACCCGAGGAAGTGAAGCAGATGGTAAAGAAAAATGTTGATGAATGGTACATTCAAATGAATAACCTGATAGACAAATGGATGATAAAATAAGTGTTTTCATACAGAGTAGACGAAAACTAAAGACAAAATAAAAATGAACTTTAAAAATGAGCTTTAAAAATGAACTTGTGAAATTCAAATATAAATAACTAAAAATGAATATTAATAGAAAATTTTGGAAGACCAGATTAAATCAGTGTTTTAATCCGTCTACAAAATCTCCCATTCTTTCTATTGCTTTTTTAATATCATCCATGGACGCTGCATAGGCGCATCGAAGGAAACCTTCACCTGAATCTCCAAAAACGTCTCCTGGAATTGTAACAACCTTCTTTTCGTTCAGAAGGCGCTCTGAAAACTCTGAGGAAGAAAGCCCTGTGTTTCCTATATACGGGAAGGCGTAGAAGGCGCCCTTGGGATTGAAGCACTCAAGCCCTATGCTGTTAAAACCCCTGACGATAAAGTGTCTTCGCCTGTCATATTCCCGAACCATCCTCTCCATTTCCTCTTTACCGTTGCGGAGAGCTTCAAGAGCTCCTATTTGGGCAGTCGTAGGAGCACACATCATGGAGTACTGATGGATCATCATCATTGAGTGGATAATTTCAGGAGAACCCATCGCAAATCCAAGCCTGAGCCCTGTCATTGCATAAGCTTTGGAAAAGCCGTTTAGCATAACAACTCTGTCTTTCATCCCATCAAGAGAAGAAAAAGGAACATGAGTACCTTCATAGGTCAGACACTCATAAACCTCGTCTGAGATAACAAATAGATCATTCTCCACAACAAGGTCGGCAATTTCCTCCATCCCTTCCTTCATCATAATGGCTCCTGTAGGGTTATTGGGGAAATTTAGAACAATTGCCTTGGTCTTATCCGTAATTGCGGGCTTAAGAGCCTCTGCAGTCAGACTAAAGTTATCTTTCATATAAGTAGGGACGATAACAGGCTTGCCACCTGCCAGAACAACGGAGGGGACATATGCTACATAAGAAGGCTGGACTACAATAACCTCATCACCCGGGTTTGTGACTGCCCTTATTGCAATATCCAGAGCTTCACTAACACCCGTTGTGACCAGGATCTCGGATGCAGGGTCATAGTCCAGGCCATAACGCCTGTAATAGGTTCTGCTAAGTTCATCTCTAAGTTCAGGAAGCCCGTAATTTGAAGTGTATGAAGTCTCCCCTTTCTCCAGAGAGTGGATGCACATTTCGCGGATATGCCAGGGAGTAATGAAATCAGGTTCTCCCACACCAAGAGAAATTATATCTTCGAGTCCGGAAACCAGATCAAAAAAACGACGTATTCCTGAAGGCGGGATATTCTTCACAGCTTCGGCAACAAATTTTGAAGGATCGCATGGAGGCCTCAAGCAAAGCACCTCTGTAAAAATATGTGAGTAGAATGAATGTAAGCTGATAAGGGGATCAGGTCTTACAATCTCGCATTAAAACGAGACTGGAAGCCTTTTTATCGCCTCAGGTTCGTGGAGAATTACCCCATCTTCTTTGTAGGTCTTCAGTACGAAATGAGTTGACGTACTCTGTACCTGGTCCAGGGTTGCAATTTTTTCTGCTACGAAAAAGGCTACATCCTTCATTGACTTTCCCCGGACGGTAAGAGATATGTCATAGTCCCCGGATAAGAGCCTGACAGATCTGACTTCCGGGAACTTATAGATCCTTTCTGCAATTGCCTGATAGCCCTGATTGCGCTCGAGAGTGACCTTCAGCTGAATCACGGCATAAACATAGTTTTCCCCAACCAGATCCCAATCAACGATGGTCTTGTAGTGCCGGATAACTCCTGTTTCTTCAAGTTTTGCGATCGTCTGGGAAACTGCCTTTGCAGACATATTTGTCAGTGCTGCAATTTCTTCAGGAGTTGCTCGAGCGTCATTTTCAAGAATTTCCAGTATATGTCGAATCTGTTCATCCATAGTGATCACCGGCACAAAGTTGAGAAAAATTTGGCAAAGAATTCCCCGTTTCCGAGGTTAGATTTTATCAAATTATTCAATCAATACAGCGTTTACAACTCCGTCCTGTCCTGGTCTGCTTGTTACTTTCGCAGTTCCGAGAGCTGTCCTTATGACGGAGCCTTTTGTCAGAATGTTACGCCTGACATAGTGTTTGTTAGCAGTGTTGTCAATAACTGTTTCAATGGCGGCAGAGACTGTCTTTCCGTCTTTTGGATTGGTTATGTTTGCAATGTTGCACTGAAGCAGCCTTACCTTCCTGTTACCACCCATTGTGGAAATATTTTTCCTCTTTACACCAGTTATACGGGTATCCGCAGATTCGCGGCCCATTTCAAACTTGCGCTTCCCGCGGGCAGCAATAACTTTCCCACCGGTCACTTTCCTTCTGGAGCTACCTTGCCATCTCATATTAAAACCTCATATAATGAAATTGTAAGCAATGTTTTCATTTAATTATATTTTATTTAATAATTAACCTGTACTTTCCTATTGAAAATATCAATCCTGATGATCCTGATCTGGTGATCTTGTCAGGGCAAAAGCACACCTATCAGTAGCCTAATTGCTCTGATTATATATTAATTATATTAACAGGAGTGCTTGATTAGCATATATTAACAGGAGTACTGATAGCATATTTGCTATGGACTTATCAATACAAATAGAATCGTATATGAACTTTGCGATCAGG
>CAZCKG010000169.1:0-2098 GCA_964498825.1 uncultured Methanosarcinales archaeon | reverse complement strand
GGACACACCACAAAGATCATTGCTACAAAGGAAGGAAAGAACACCAATGTGCATATAAAAACTTCATGTGAGAAACTAAGGAAATGGGGTACACACTTTGATATAGGGATGAAAGATCTTATGGGTGGGCCAGATACGATAATTGCTCAAAAAATGGCAGAATCACCCCTTACGCCCACCTGTCTCGTACCGGCGGCAGTAATGAATGCTTGCTGGCTCGAAAATGGCATGATCTCCAAAAATCTTGCGAGGGATATGGGGAAGATGGAAATTATATTTGACAAATTAGAGTGAAAATCCCTCAACAAGCCCTCTAGTTTTTCATTTGATACAAGTGTAAAGTGTACTGAAGAAAAAGTAAAAAATCAACAGTACTGTGGAAAAATAGTTTGTATACTCACTAACTCAGGAATGCTTAAATTAAATTTCATTAAGTATAATTTATTCAATAACAGAAAAAATCGATCTCAAAATATTAAAATAGCATTGATCTCATTTTTTTAATAATAAACCTCATAAGCGGGAATTAAAAAATTGGAGTTAGAAAATATGGATATAGAAAAAATAAACAGTTATGGTCAGGAATTGATCGACTGTTTGAAATTAAAAACTTCTCCTGTTGCAGTAAAACTGGTTCCAAAAGGAAACCCGGTTCCTGAAGGGATGAAAAAAGTAGACGAGACTATGAGGCATTGCCAGCTCGTTGATAGAGTAAGGAGATCCGGCGAAGAATTCTACACCCTCGGAGAAGACCAGATGTGTAAAGGAGGAGCCGGGGCAATGGGCCTTGGAGAACTACCTCCAAAAGTAGCCACTGGGGAGTTCTATTTAAAAGGACTCAAACAATTCAGTACACAGGGTGCCGCAAGGCGTACTATTGACAGAGTCCCTAAAATGCCACCGAATTCAACAGAAGCTGTCCTCTATGCCCCTCTTGAAAAAGCCACATTTGCTCCGGACGTTATCGTAATTATCTGTACCCCCAAACAGGTAATGCTGCTCACACAAGCCTATATGTACAAGGCCGGAGGCAGGCTTGAAACCAGTTTCGCAGGAAAGCAGAGTCTATGTTCCGATGCTGTTGTGCAGGCTTACAAAGAAGGTAAAGTCGGAGTCACAGTTGGTTGTAGCGGCAGTAGAACTTACACCAAAATCGAAGACGAAGAAATGATAATGGGAATTCCGGTAGAACTTCTGCCTGATCTGCTCTCTGGTCTCAAAGAGATCTGCCCCAGATAAAATCAATATTTATTTTTCTCTTCAAAATAAATTCCTTCGTGTTCAAGCCCTTTCGCAAGATATCCAGAGAATTAAAGAAAGGGCTTTCCAAATTAATAAAACATATTTTAAACCTTTAATTTTCAGCTAATATGTGAAATTTATTTTTACCCATACAGTTTGAATAGGATGCATAAACTCTTTAAATACGAGCGCCAAAAGCTTGTGCTTGAGTCAACCAATCCCCTTGTAAAACATCTCCTTTTGCTTTCACACAGGTAGCTATTAAGATACCTCTATCTTTCCATTTCATATAATCTGCCGTGTGCTTGTAAGTATCTATGGCACCACTGAAAAATCGTTCTTCATCGCATTCTCCACACATAATCAAAGCAGATTCTTTTATGTTAAGAGATTTTTTACAGTTTCCCACACAGTAGGCACAAAATCTGTCAACTGCAGCCTTTAACTGTGCAGAAATCCCAAAAAAGTACAACGGAGAAACCAGTACAAGCACATCTGCACTTTCGAGCAGTGGTTCAATATATGTCATGTCGTCACATTGAATGCAGGCTCCATCCTTTGTCCAGCACAGCTCACATGCCTCGCATCCACTAATATTGAGTTTTGCCACTTCAATTTTATTTACTGTATGCCCCTTTTCCTGTGCTCCTTTCATAAAGGCATCTGCCAGCATATCGCTATTCCCGTTCTTCCGTGGACTACCAGTAAGTATCAGTATTTTTTTATTCATTACATAGCATCTCCAGAAAACTACTTTTATCTTTTTTGTACTTTTATGTATTTCTCTGCACGTATTGCCGACAACTACTTACATTAATCTTATTCCCTGACTAGATAAGAACCACTGATTCAAAAA
>CAZCKG010000168.1:3893-5255 GCA_964498825.1 uncultured Methanosarcinales archaeon | reverse complement strand
ATGGTAAGATAAAGGTCATCCCTCCAGCGGGCAACTACAGGATAGCGGTCAATCCTTGTGTGCCCTCTTGCTTCAAAGAAAGAGAGGTAATACTCACGCATCTGTGAGATATCGAATTCTCTGGAAAAGACCGGGCTCCCTATAAAGGTATAGGGGTCACAGGGTGCATCTCCGCATGTAGTTCTATCAAGGTCACGTGTCCAGAAGAACTTGCCACATTTCTGGCACTGCTTTCGGACAAAGCCGTTATTTTTGAAAAAATCAAGTTGATATTCATCTTCAAGCATAGCAATCTCTCCGGAGGATAGGGTTGGCTCTGCCCCACTGTATAGAAGGCAAAAGGAAAGCAGAAATACCCCAGCTCAACCGTTTCAAGGAATTTCCAGGCATATTAGGTACATGTGTGATAAGTCAACCAATTCGTTAATTTTTGTAAATCAGTCAATTTTATACAGGCCATGGGGGAATTAACCTGAAATAGTGAAATAACGAAGTATCTGTAATTTATATGAAACAAATTTTTACAACTAAAGCTACTCCTGTAACACAAACAATTTACACAATATCTACGAGATATATAATAATGTTGTATTGAAGGCAGACCCTTATTTATGGGTCTTAACCTATAGGTAATTCTACAGAAAAACTTTATTCTTTATTTTAAGAGACAGAAAATTGTTCTTTTTAAGTAAAAGTCAGGGCTTTCATTCTCAAAGGCTGGCTAATAAGTAAAAACAACGACATATGGCCCGATCAAGGGAATAATTTACCTGTACAATACTACTGTCCTTCCACGCACTTCTATTAATGTGGATCTGGTAGCATTTGCAATTTCTTCTGCAAGAGTCTTCAGATCCTTTCCTTCTTCAGCACTTTTCAGAACTCTTACCTTTACAAGCCTGTTGGCTTTTATTTGCTTATTGAGTTCTTCGATCAAGGTATCGGTTATTCCATTTTTTCCGATATTAAGAATAGGAGTTAACTGGTTTGCTTCGGATTTCAATTGATATAATTTTTCTTTATCCATTACCCTTCCTCACACTTATGATTAGCAAATTTACACTACCACTAAGGGAAATATTTGCATTCCACCAATAAGGGAAATATTTGCATTATTAGTAATATCACTTTTATTATAATTATCTGTATTATGATCGATTAAAAAATTATAGAATTAACAGGGAAAAATTGCTCCCCTTCTGGAAGCTTTTATCATTGAAACAGGTTTCTCCTTAAAGCAGGTTCCTCCTTAAAGAAGGTTCCTCCCTGAAACAGGTTTCCCCTTAAAGCAGGTGCCCCTTTTTTTAATTATCATCTATATCTAATTTTCCTTAGATGAAAAACAATAGATTAGTCCTCTCT
>CAZCKG010000168.1:0-3793 GCA_964498825.1 uncultured Methanosarcinales archaeon | reverse complement strand
AGATCCGGATTTCACATAATCATTAAATTTTGAATTCTACTCAATTTAATAAGTAGCGGACTGAGTTATCAAACAATTTCGACATCTTTATAAGGAATTCAGAAGTCATCACGAAGAAAGAAAAAAGCGAAAGCGGAAAACAAAATTACATTTCATAAATTCCGGAAGGTGACTGTAAAATGAACCCCGGCTTACTTGATCTTATCCTATTTTCTGAGAAGAGAAAAGATTTTCTCCTGCTCCTGAAAGAAGGTCCCAAGAATATTGAAGAAGCACTTGATGAACTTCAAGTTCCCAGAACCGCCCTCCTTCCGCAGATAAAGAAGCTCAAAGAAGAAAACCTTGTAATACAGGAAGAAGGAGTTTACAGGCTAAGTATAGTAGGAGAAATCATTGTAGAAAAAATGCAACCTCTTCTTAAGACTCTTGAAGTTTTTGAGAAAGATGAAGACTTCTGGGCAGACAGAAAACTTGCTCCCATCCCTCCTCATCTTATAAAAAGGATCAATGAACTTGGAGATTACAGCCTTATAGAACCGGACCTGAGCCATACTTTTGATCTGCACCCTGAATTTGTTAAATATCTTTCAGACTCAAACCGCATACATCTGTTCTTTTCCTATTTTCATCCTCAATTTCCGGCTTTTTTTCTGGATCTGGCTAAAAAGGGAATTGAGGTTTCAATTATATTAAACGAAGCTGTTTACCTGCGACTTAAAGAGGATTTCAAAAAAGAAGGAGAAGAATTCCTCAAAATGGGAAATACCAGCCTTTTGATCTTTAACAGGAAAGATGTGGAGATTCCTGCACTTATTGCTTCAACTGACAGGATGGTAACCCTGGGGCTTTTTAATGAGAGCGGCAGGTTTGACAGGCAGTATATAATAAGCTTTGATAAGGAAGCAATAAAGTGGGGAGAAGAGCTATTCAAATATTACAAAGAAATGAGCAGCGAAATTAAAGCTAAGTAAGCAGCCTGTTGGTTCAAAAAGAAATTTACGGACTTTTGAGGCAGGAAATTATTGCCAGAAGGATTATTGGCTGCGTAAATAAAGCTCAACTCTATTTTTCAGTGGTCTAATTTTGAGATTGCCTTATTAAAGAATCGAGAGTGTGTGGGGTGAGACTGCGGAATTAACAGTGTTAACTACGTTAACCTTAAATATTAGGCTTGCCTAAATACGGAGAAAAGAGAAATTTAGGCTTACCTAAAAATGAGAGTAGAAATATGAAATTACCATTTATCTGTTCTAAAGGGGAATGTTGCCGCGGAAAAAGAGACTGCAACCCGGGAAAAGGGCTTTCGAAAATTGTACTTGTAGGAAATCCAAACGTGGGAAAAAGCAGCCTCTTTAATGCCCTATCCGGAAACTACACTGTAGTTTCCAATTATCCAGGAACCTCTGTAGAAATCAGCCGTGGAAAAGGAAAGATAGGAGAGAGAGAATATGAAATCATTGACACTCCAGGAATGTACTCTCTTCTCCCTGTAAGTGAAGAAGAAAGGGTATCTCAGCGTCTGCTCTTTGATGAAAAAAACCTGGTTTGCCTCCATGTGGTAGATGCCCGTAACCTAAGGCGCATGCTTTCTTTTACACTGCAGCTCCTTGAAGCAGGGCTTCCCCTTATTCTTGTCCTGAATATGATGGACGAAGCTGAAGAAAGAGGAATAATAATAGATATTCAGAAACTGAGCAGGCTCCTTGAAGTCCCGGTCGTCGGAACAATTTCAAGCGAAGGAAAAGGGGTAGATGAGCTAAGATCTGCAATCTCGGAGTTCATCCCTGCGGAAAACACGCAAAAAATAGACTACGGAACAGAAATTGAACCATACCTTTCAGAAATTGAAAACCGGCTTGAACCTTTGGAAAGAGTCGGAATCTCAAATAGAGCTGTTGCACTCCTTCTCCTCCAGGGAGACAGGACAGCTCAGGAATATGCACTTAAAATCGAAAAAAAACAGGATGATAAAAACGAAAAACTCAAACAAAACAATGAGGAAATCCAGAAATTTGTGGAAACAGCTTCAACAAAAGCCAGTATTCCCCTCTCATACCTGCTAACCCTGAAACGCCAGGAGCTTGTAAACGAAATAGTGAATAAGATAATGGAAGTCCCTGGAAGAAAAAAAGAAAACAGTGACAGCTTCAATAGAATCCCGGAAGAAGAAAGCCGCATAGAAAAGAAAATAATTAATGCTTCATGGGAAAAAGCTGAGAAGGAAACAAAAAAGAAAACAGGTAAAACCGGGAAGAGAGAAACGGAAAATAAAAAAATAATGTTCTCGGAAAAGATAGATAATATCCTGATCCATCCTGTTCTTGGAATACCTGTGCTTCTCCTGGTCCTGTACTTCGGGCTCTACCTTTTCGTAGGAGTCTTTGCAGCCGGGACCCTTGTAGACTTTCTGGAAAATACTGTATTCGGACAGCACATAAATCCCCTGGTAAGCTCAGAATTTATATCCCTTATACCCTACCCTGCCCTGCAGGATCTCTTTGTAGGAGAATACGGGATCTTTACTCAGGCTGTAACATATGCAATTGCTCTTATACTTCCGATAGTCGGAGCCTTTTTCCTTGTATTTTCCATTATAGAGGATACCGGATATCTTCCAAGGCTTAGCCTGCTGCTTGACGGCATGTTTAAAAAAATAGGGCTCAGCGGAAGGGCAGTGATTCCCATGGTACTTGGGTTTGGCTGTTCCACAATGGCTACTATGGTTACCCGTACCCTGGAAACAAAGAGGGAAAGACTTATCGCAAATATCCTGCTGGCACTTGCAATTCCCTGTTCCGCACAGTTAGGGCTCATTCTTTCAATCCTCTCGGGAAACCCGAAGGGACTTCTTGTCTGGGCAGGCATCATAATGCTCGAGTTTGTCTTAATAGGTTACCTGGCTTCCAGAGTCCTTCCAGGAAAAGCTCCTACATTTATCCTTGAGATGCCTCCCCTCAGGATGCCAAAACTCTCGAACATACTTGTAAAAACTTATTCAAGGATGCACTGGTACTTCCTGGAAGTCCTGCCTTTGTTTATCCTGGCGAGCGTCCTGATCTGGATAGGGAGACTAACAGGTCTTTTTGCCCTTGCCCTGAAAGTGATGGAATATCCTTCAGTCTGGATAGGCCTGCCTCCGGACGCAGCTGATGTTTTTCTATTCGGCTTCTTCAGGAGAGACTTCGGAGCAGCCGGGCTTTACGGAATGTATGACTCAGGATTATTGACAGGAGCACAGCTTGTAGTTGCAGCAGTCACCCTTACCCTTTTTATGCCCTGTATTGCGCAGTTCATGATGACAGTAAAGGAAAGAGGAATGAAAACGGCCCTCCTGATCTCAGGATTCATATTCCCGTTTGCATTTCTTACAGGATTTATTGTAAACACATTATTGACAGTACTGGAGGTAAGCCTGTGAAATGCCCTCTTTGCGGAAACGAATTTGAGAAAGCTGATGAAACAAAATGTACAGGCTGCGGGAAACTCCACAGCTGTAACAGACGGTGCTGTCCCAACTGCGGATATGAGCTCGTAAAAGAAGTAAAAATAATACAATCCATAAGGAAGTTTTTCAAATGGTAACAGAAAAACCACACATGTCCCTTCAAACAACCACTCTTTGCTCAATGGAACCTAAAAAAACGGGAAGAATATCCCATCTTGAAACAAAAGATCCAGGGATTTTACAGAAACTTGTATCTATGGGCATCCTGCCAGGTATGCCCGTTACCCTTCTCAGGCGGTCCCCTTCATACCTTTTGGAAGTAGACCAAACACGATATGCTGTGGACAG
>CAZCKG010000167.1:0-5282 GCA_964498825.1 uncultured Methanosarcinales archaeon | reverse complement strand
TAGTTTTTATCTTAATCTTCGATTTCTAAGCAGTTTGGAAAATTTCAGACTTTTGTTTTACATGATGTTTAATAGAGAAGACAGAAAATTTAGTTATATACTCAAAAAACTAAATATATTAGTAAAGTCATAATTTATTGGTTAATTATGCCAGCTAGTGACCCAGATATAGTTGTGTGTCCAAACCCAAATTGTGAATACTATCTTAAAGTTGAAGGGAAATCTATCATAAAACGAGGGAAATACAGGACAGGGCATCAGAGATACTGTTGCAAGCATTGCGGAAAGTTTTTCATGGAAACAATAGGTACCTCGATTTATCGTAAGCATCTGTCAAAGGATGAAATAAGGTTAATATGCAGGCTATTTCTTGAAGGAAATGGCATTCGTAGCATTGAAAGAATTACGGGACACCATAGGGATACAGTAAGCCGCTTATTAAATGATACCGTAAAAAATGAAAAAACAGAAGAATATCTAGAAAAACAAATCGGACTGACGGCTAATGAGTGTCAGAAATTATGGATAGTCCTGGAAAAAAAGAGAAGTACTAAAAGAAAGTCACCTTAAAAAAGGATACAATATTTTCTCCCAATATTAGTTTTTTGAACACTGGCGTATGAGCATATTATATGACACGCTTTACAATTATTCCTTACAAATGTCTAGATATATTGAAAATTATCATAAAAATGTTCTTATTTTTAAAGAAATGAATACTGAATCTATATTTGCAAAATCTTTTTCTTTTCTCCCTTTATGAAATAAATAATCAGCTTATAAATTGAAACACATTAATAACTTATTTCCCAGTTTAATTTTGACCCCCAAGGTTGCTGAGCTATATATTAAATCTTTAATATATATACATTTTTAAATATGTGGCTTAATGTGTGAATTGTTAGAGACTTTGGACACAAAAATTATATTCATTTCTACTAGTAGTAACTTCTAGAGTTAAAAACGATATTAAAAAAGTAATTGAACTCTAACTTTGAATAGCTCAGACCCTAAAGGTAAATCTGCACAGTTTATGACTTGCTTATATGTGCAGATTTTACTCCTAAAAACAGTCTATTAGTCCTTTATTATTTGATATTCATTACAGGATCCCGAAGTTTCCAAACTTCCTTTCTATCCAGTATTACAAATTTGGCTAGAACAAATTTTAGTCCGATAAAATGAAAGTATTCGTTACTTTGGAAACTTTAACCATAAAAACTTCAATCAAATATTAGGGTACTATAAGAATTTATCAAACCCACAAGTATCATATATAAGGACGAGATATAAACTTATTACATTTTGAAAAAATGAGACGCTTGTGAGCTTTTACAAAATTCGCAATTTGAGTAATCAATAGTTTCATATTTTCATACCATACGGGCGCCTCGAAATCCTTAGTAAGCTGATTACAAAGTTTTGAATGTTGACTAAGAAAAAGGAGACAAAAGTATGAGAAGAAGTAATGGAGTGAAGGTAATATCACTTTTATTGGGAATGCTTCTTTGCCTGGCAATAATGCAGGGTGCATTTGCTAAACAGGAAAAGTCTGACAAAGACGAAATAGAAAATGTCACAAACTCCGAACCGGAAAATTGCACTTACACAAAACATACTATAGATCCAAGTTACTATTCTGTGTACTTGATGGCCGGAAATAGCAAAACTTTTACTGTTAGTTTCACAAACGAAGGCAGTAAAACGCTTAATATTACACCTAAACTTGTAGATATCCCTTACAGCAATGTTGGCTTGAATGAGAATTGGATTACTATAACTCCGGCATGCGTAAAGGTAAATCCGGAAACGAAGCAGGATTTTGAAGTTAAAGTAGATGTCCCGGAGGACGAAAAAACAGGGTACCATCAAACCTCCATAGTCTTTACCGACGATATTGCTCCATCAATCGAAGGTTCCTTTGATCAATACATTAATGCAATGAATCTTGATGTAAATGTCAGGGCTCTTCCAAAGCTCGAGCTTCAGTCAAGTTCAATCTCCGACACCCTGGAAGCCGGAAAAGAATATGAATATGTAATAAAAATGAAGAATGTGGCAGATGAAGATATTACCATTGATCCAGAATTAACTGAAAATGATTATTATGATTTGTATCGTGACTCTGAAAATTCTGATCTCAGTAGCGATATTATAGAGATCTCTGCACCTTCAACTATAAAAGCAGGCGAAGTAGCAAATATGACCATCAGAGTACCTGTCCCGGAAAATGCAACAGGAACTTATGATGGATACATTGAAATGAACGTTAATGGAGAGATAAATGACGGATCTGTTCCGCAAGTCAATTTATATTTCACAGTTGCTAAAAATCCTTCAGTTCCTTATGTTAAAACCTTTAGCACCACAACTACTGAGCCGGTAACGATTGAAGTGTCAACTGACACTTACAACTCGGATATGGGGCTTCGCGTCTCTCCTAAAAGAGAAAAGCCATCCTTTGAGCTGAGCCTGAAATGCAATTCCAGCCCTGTTAACCTTACACTTGCAAAGATAATGAACAGCGGTACTGTTTATACAGGAGGGTACTCTTATCCCGAATGGGCAATGGATGATAGCACAATCTATCAGAATAATGGCAACCACTATGTGGAAACTTATACCATCCCGGGAGCAGTTGGTGATTGGGAACTTACAATTCTCCCGAAGAATGCGGAATATTTTGGATATTCGGTTACTTTTGGAGATTCACAATAAAGGGCAGAGTCCAGAGTTGATGTAAAGAGTTAAATTGAGAATCTGGTAAACGATTTAATGAACTGATAAGTGAAGAATTAAAGTGAAGAGCTAAGTGAAAATGATTAAAGCTACGAAACTCAGCATAATTATCTATGATTTTAGCTCTTCTCATTTATAATTATTTTTTAGTTTTCCACTTTTTTGTTTTTATTTTGTTTCTATTTTTTCTTGTTATTCAACCTTAAGAGCTGTGTCCTCCTGCATCCCTCCTTTAGTTTCATTGGAAGTTATCATATTATTCTCTTAAGAGTGTATTTATTCGATCAGCAAGAAATATGTTAAACAGGGCATCTGGTTTGTTTGACCAGGATAAATAATTTTGATGTTTCTTAGTAATAAGAGGTAATTATATGGATAGAAAACTGGTTTCAGGTATTATTTTATTTGTAATATTGCTTGCAGCACTGCCTTTTTCAGCAGGAGCAAACGATAACGAAACTTATATCAAATATACGAGCTCTGGAAACGCTTTCGGTGCGGGAGAAAACCTTCAGATTGATCAGGATATTCAGGGAGATCTGGTGCTTGCAGGTTCTTTACTTGAGATTAATGGAAAGACTGGCGACGATTTTATTGGAGCCGGAGGAGAGATAATTGTCAATGGCAACGTTTCAGGAAATGTTATTGTAGCTGGAGGTTCGATAAAGATAAATGGAAATGTAGGCGGAGATGTAGCAGCATTCGGAGGACAGATTTTCCTCTCAAGTGACAGCGTGGTTGAAGGGGACATCCTGCTGGGTGGAGGAGAAGTGACTCTTAACGGTATCGTTAATGGAAACGGCTCAGTATCAACAAGTACTCTTCGGACAGGAAATGATTTTAAACTTAAAGGAAACCTTGAACTCGAAGCAGAAAACTACCCTACCAATCTGAAAAATAATGTAGGTGGGGATCTGAATATCACAAAAACAAACGTTAATGAAGACCAGTATCAAGGCGTTTCTAGGGGATTTGGTATTTTCGCGTTTATAATTGGATTGCTTGCAGCTCTTGTCCTTGGTTTTCTCCTTATCTATCTTTTCCCGGATTTTGTAAGTGAAGTTGCAAAAATTGTAAAAGGTTCAGCATTTAAAACAGTACTAGTTGGTTTTTTGATACTTGTTTTCCTTCCGATAATCTCAATAATCCTGCTTATTACTCTCTTCGGATGGAGCCTTTCGGTTCTACTCATCCTTTTCCTGGCAATTACCATTCTTATTGCTACAGTGCCGGTAAAATTGCTCGCAGGAGAAATTATTTATTACAAAATCTTCAAAAAAGAAGCCGGAAAAATGGCTTATTATGCTCTTGGAACCCTTATATTTGCATTTGCCTATGAAATTCCTCTAATTGGAGGGTTTATACGTTTCATTGCATTACTTATCGGATTAGGTGGAATAGTTGTCTGGATTGGAGAACGTGCAAACCCAACAAGTTAACCGGGCTGATTTACAAAATTTCTTTTCTTCAGTCCTCTTTTTTTGCAAAAAGGTATCTTGAAACTGAAAAAGGCTTAAAGGAATTTAACGAAAATTTTAGGGAAGAATCTCTTCTCTATATTTTCCAATTCCCAGCCTTTTGAGGAGATCTCCAAATCTTTCTCCATCAAGGCCTTCTCTTCTGTAGTAGTCCACGCTTTTTTCCAGAATTGAAAAGAGCTGCTCTTCGTTTGCAAGCTCAAGAAATTTTATCCCGTGCTCTGGCTGGCGGCCTCCCCTGCCTCCGACAAAGATAGTATATCCGGTCTTTTCTGCTCTTAAAGCATCTTTCCTGCAGGCTGAAATACAGGCTCCGCAAAGGATGCACTTTTCCCAGTCAATTCTCACCCTGTCGTCCTGGATTTTTATTGCTTCCATTTTACAGACTTTTTCACAACGTCCGCAACTAACGCAGTTTTCTTCAATAATTTCTGGTTTTGTTGTCCCCATAATTCCAAAATCATTATCCTGAGGTCTTACACAGGCAGACGGGCATCCGCTTATTGCAATTTTCAATTTTTTAGGGACTGCCTCTCCGAAATATTTCTCATCAATTGTACGTGCCAGTTTCTGGCAGTCAATCAACCCATATCTGCAAACTTTATTCCCCTGACAGGCAACTATTGCCCTTACCCGCTTCCCTGAAGAACCCTCGAAAATTCCCTGTTTTTCAAGCTCAGAGCTTGCTTCGGCAGTCTTTTTAAGTTTAACAAAAGGGATCTCAATCTGCTGCCTTGAAGTTATATGGATATATCCGTAACCATATTTTTCAGCAGCATCCGCAATTTTCCGCAGTTCTTCCGAGCTTACCCTGCCGCCTATAACTTTAAGGCGCATTGAAAACATATCTTCCTGCCTCTGAGGCAGAAAGCCTCTGCTTTTGAGTAAAGACTGGTCAATTTTTTTCTCAGCCATATGAAGTCACTTCACTTCAAGGGCATTACTATTGATGTATATATAAATTATGACTGACTTTTACTTTCCGACTGAATCCTTCTTCTGGCACTGGAATAAAATCAAGAAACGAATAAGGGAAATAGTTCGGAAAATGAAAAGATCTGAAGA
>CAZCKG010000166.1:0-5292 GCA_964498825.1 uncultured Methanosarcinales archaeon | reverse complement strand
AATTGTCTTTAAAAAGAGATTTAAAGTACACTAAACGATTACCAGTACACCAGATAATTAAACAATTCGTTGACTTCTTCCTGATAATCGTCAAAAAAGCTGTGATTCTTTACCAAGTAGCCCTCCGCAGGAAGATCTTCAAGGCAACCATACCAGTATACAACCATGCCTTCTCCGAAAATCTCGGCGTATTCCCTGAATTGTTTTTTAGAATAATGCTCATGTTCGAAATCATCTCCGAAAAGAGCTTTGCTTTCGATCCAGTTGACCATGAGATCATCTACGCATAAAGGGTTTGCCAGGACAAAGTCAGGGGTCTTTCCATCTCCCTTAGCCCGAATTTCTGCTTCAGTACAGTAAAGAATCCCCCTGTCATCCAGCCATTTTCGGATAACTTCTTCTCCCATTGCACCTTTCTTGCACTGCATTTCGTGGGCATGAGGGGAGAAGAAATGGTCTACCTCAAGGGCTTTTTTAACCTCCTTTCTAAGGCGGCGGTTTTCAATAAGATCAATATTCTTGAAAAACCAGTTTACAGATTTCTTGGAGATATCACAATTTTTCATGATGAGAGCCGCCATGAGGGTAGGAGGAAAACCGGTATATTCCGCAAGATCAAGAATTGAACGTCCCTGCTTCCATTTTGAAAATAGTTCCTGCTCTCTGGAATAAATCCTTCTGTGCTTGAATCTTGTCATTTTCACTACTTTCTGGTTCAGAATCGTAGCTAATGTGCCTGGAGGTTCGGCATATTCTTCCGAGAGGCGGAAAACGTCTTTAAAGTCATGCAGTGAACTGTATATTTTCTGGTATGTCTGGCGGTCCATCCTCAATCATCATATCCATATTTTGTTTTTTTCCAGGGCATGCAAAACGAAAACCAAGCAGCATGAGTAACGAGAATTTTTCAATATTAATGATCTTTTTCAAGCGTGAAATTAATTCCCTTATAATCCTTTCTGTGCTCTTTGCTAAGTTTCTCCTTCTTTCAGGCAGCGCGCTATTAGCTCCAAAATTCTTCTTTATGACCGTCAGGAAGGTCTATCTCCATGACTTCGTCAAGCTTCTTACGTTTTTCCCTGTTTTCCAAGTTCTTTTTTGCTTTTTCTTCTCTCTCTGACAGGTAAAGGTCATTCTTTTCATCCACATTGCAGGATGCAAAAATCGTTGTATTCCTGTCTCTTGAGATTATTTTTTCCGGCACTTTTGGCTTTTCCTGAAGTTTTGGCTGAGTTTTTCCACATATTATTTGTTGTTCTTCACCAGGATCTTTTTTTAGCCGGGCCTCGAGTCTCATAGATGCTCTCTCTGCTTCACTGGAGGCAACTCTTTCTTTCAACCTTTCATCATGATTTTTTTCAAGTTTTAGTTCAGGATTTCTTGCAACTGGTTCCTGAAAATTTGTTGTCTGAGTGAATAATTCCTCTTTTCTTTCAACAGGTCTGCCCTGGGGTTTTTCTATGGGCTTCTTAGGAGTCCAATCCCCAGTTTCGGAAGAGTGTCTTTTTTTAGAGAGGGGCTGCCTGCCTAACTTCCTGAAGGTTTCTTCAGCGTAAGTATCCTTCTTTCGGCCCTCATTTCCGGATTTTGCTTTACTTGTCGTGCTGTAACCTATAAGACAAGTGGGTTCTCTAGTTCTCCATTCCAGACAGAAGAGATGACACTCCCGCCCTTTGCATGTCTGGGTTTCATCAAGTGGACAGATTTCTGGTAGGGACATAATATTAAGAATAGCAGAATATAAAAAATAGTTAACGGTTATAAAAATTAAAGCAACTCATTAAAGCCCTTTCAGGGTATCTGCTATAAGAGGGGCAACACTTATTCTGCTTTCAGCTTTTTCGAGGGTATCGGTTGAGATAATATCTTTTACTCCTGCATTGAAAAGCCTCAAAGCCGCGTTTCTTGCAAGGACAGGGTGTACACAGACAAGGTGAACATCAACTGCTCCCTGATCTCTCAACATTCTAATCGATTCGGCCATTGTCCCTCCTGTTGCGATCATATCATCGACAAGGACAACATGCCTGCCGGTTACATCGACGCTCTTTGTCTTGATTATAACCGTATCTCCGCTGAGTCTGGTTTTCTGCAGGTGATCATGATCTAAACCCGGACCAGAAGACACATTCTTAACAAGGCCTTCAGCTCCCTCATCAGGAGCAACAAGAATAGGATTTTCAAGCCCGAAGCCTGCAATATATTCCCCAAGCAGTTTTGCCGCATCAAGGTTTTTGGCAGGTGCCAGGAAATGTTCAAGAACACTTTTTTCATGTATATTCACTGTGAAAATCCGGTCAGCGTTGAGGGAGCGGGCAACTGCGCGAGCACTTATTGGCTCTCCGGACTTGAACTTCTTGTCCTGCCTGGCGTATCCCATGTAAGGGATTACGACATTGACCTCCTTTGCCCCCTCACAGGCATCGATAAGCTGGAGCAAAGAAACAAGGTCGGAATCAGTGGGGGTGCTCTGGATAATCGATACTTTCTCGTTTTCTATCTCGTCTGCTATTCGAAGGTAAAGTTCCCCATCAGGGAACCGGTTAAACTCGCAAAGCACTGGCTCTGTCCCTAAAGCCCGGGCAGTACGGCTGGCAAGTAACTGTGATGCTGGTCCACCTAAGATCTTCAAGATATATACCTCAGTCTCCCGTCTTGATATAACCCATCCTTTAAAAAGCTTATTTTTCACAAGTCTTACTGTCTGGGCTTTCGCAGGCTACCTGGAAAGTATACTGACAGATCCTCTGAAATACTGATAAACAAGATTGCAAACAGATAGCTTTGATATTACTAACTCTTATTAATAGTCACATTTATCAGTTGCTTCAAAATTAATATCAACAGGATTTTCTGTAGATTGAATGGTTACAAAATGTTTACCTTTAAGTTTTTCCAGTACTCTGATATTTCTTATCGAGGTATGGGGATAATTTCCGTTCTCATCTTTTTCAGCCGACTTTACCATATCCCATATCGTCAGTAACGCTGCTGAAACTCCTGTTAGAGCTTCCATCTCAACCCCTGTTTTTCCTATAGTTTGAACTTCTACTACGGCTGAAATTTCATCCTGCCTTATTTCAAAATCCACATCTACGGCGGTGATCATAATGGGATGGCACATGGGAATTATTTCAGGAGTTTTTTTAACTGCAAGAATAGCTGCAACTCGCGCAGTTGCAAGTACGTTTCCTTTCTCCACACTTCCGGTTTTTATTTTTTGTATTGTTTCTCTGGAAAGTACTATTTCCCCTGCGGCCCGAGCCAGTCTCGGGACATCACTCTTTTCACCGACGTTAACCATATGCGCTCTGCCGGATTCTATATGAGTAAATACTTTTTCCACAAAATCACCGCGTTTTTCTTTCTGTTCAGTCAATCCTGATCTGTTTTCTCTTTGAATAGTCTTCAAGTGCCTGCTTAAGCTCTTCCGAAAGCTTCTCAGCTTCCTCAAGCTTAAGTTTTATAATCTCCTCATCTTCCCCGTGAAAAACCGTAATTCTTATCCTGTTCCTCTCGATTTCCACTTCAATTTTCCTGTCAATTTCCTCTGCCATCTGTTATCTCCCCTTTTATCTCCAATATTTTTACCCATACCTTTTGTTTTATGTCTTATTATGCTATACAGATCATGGAAATTTGCCTTATATAAATATTAATTCTGATATTAATTTTAATGTCTTGTGTCTACTTTTCGAGTATAACGCCTTCTACGCGTCTAAATTTCTACACTTCATTTCTGTTACCCTATATCTGCCTCTTTAATTATTTCCGGAATCTTTTCTACCACGTCCGTGGCAAGAAGTCCGTTTCCGGATTTCTCAAAAGCCAGATCTCCGGCTGCTCCGTTAATGTATGCGGCACAGGCTGCAGCAAGAAACGCAGGATTTCTGGAAAAAAGAGCCCCTGTAAGGCCTGCAAGGACATCTCCCGTACCTCCTACTGTCATACCTGCATTTCCTGTCCTGTTCTGGAGAGTTTGTTTTCCGTCCGAAATAATGTCTATTTTTCCTTTTAGGAGTGTTACTATTCCTTTTTCTTCCGAAAATTCTCTGACTGCTTTAATGCGAGACTCATGGTTTTCAGGGTTTTCCAAGTTTCTCAAACGGGCAAATTCTCCTGCGTGAGGAGTTACTATCAGTTCGCAGTTCCCGGCAAGGTTTTCAAAAGTAGAGCCTGAAAGAGCTGAAAGAGCATCTGCATCGAGGACAGCTTTCCTGCAGAAGGGCAGGATCTTTCGGACGGCTTCAAAAGTTTCCTGCGCTCTTCCGAGTCCCATCCCCATAACAACAACATCATGAGAATTAATAAGGTCAGAAAGGATTGGAAGGTCTTCCGGGCAGAGTACATTTGAAGATAGTTTCCTAACTATCAAATTTGGGGAATAAGTTGCAACGATTTCGGCTACCGGCGCAGGAACTGCTATAGTTACAAGATCAGCGCCTGCCTTCAGAGCTGCAAGGGCTGCAAGGGCTGGAGCACCCGAATATGGCCCTCCTCCTATTACAAGGATCTTTCCTGAATCTCCTTTATGCCCTTCCGATTTTCGCCTGTACAGCATAGTCAGATCTCCTGGGCCCACGTACTGCTCGGCATCCGCACAGACTCCTATCTCTGCCACCTTTATCGTGCCGGTATATTCTTTCGCCTTTTCGCTCAGGAGCCCGATTTTCATGCGGTGAAAAGTAACCGTAAGTTCTGCATTTACTGCTTTTCTAAAGTCTCCTCCATCAGGATCAAGCCCGGAGGGAATATCGACAGAAATCACGGTTTTCCCTGATTTTCCAGCCATATTTATGAGATCGATAGCTGTTGATTCGGGTTCTTTAATATCACCTTTTACTCCTGTCCCGAACACGGCGTCTACTATCACGTCCGCTTCTAAGAACCAGTCTGAAGCCTCGGCTGTAAGTTGACTCGAATCTTTTATCTCTAACATCTGTACGTTGCTGAACTTTAAAAGGGAAAAGTTATGGAAAGCTTCACTGGTTTTTATGTCCCGGGCTTTTCCGAGCATAATTACCTTTACAATGTATCCTGAAGAGCCTGCAAGGTGTCTTGAGGCAACAAAAGCATCTCCTCCATTATTTCCACGGCCTGCGACAAATAGTATTTTCCCACTTTCAATCTTCTCTCTTACATTCTGTGCAATAACTGCTCCCGCATTTTCCATTAGCTGGATAGGGAGCAAGCCCAGGTGTTCGCAATTTCTGTCGATTGCTTTCATCCGCGAAGAATTGATTAACTTCATGTTAATCACCTGTAAAACTGATTAACTTCATGTTAATCACC
>CAZCKG010000165.1:0-5327 GCA_964498825.1 uncultured Methanosarcinales archaeon | reverse complement strand
TCTATGTGTAAATTTCTGGTAGTGGGTGTGAGTTATTGAAAACCATAAGCATAAGAACCTCTCTTCATTTTACTCAGATGCTGAAGATGTACTCGATTTTTCAGAATTGATCAAAAACTCATGGACACGACCAAATTTCTTATATTCAAGAAATCATTTTTTGGTCTGGGCTTGTGAATATTTAGCCTTTTTATATTGCTTCTTTACTTCAATTTCATTGACTAGTTGTTTGATGACTTATTGGTGATCATTAAATCAATATGCAAAAATTGCATTATTGGACTATCATTAGACTAAATAACATATATATCGAATTAGGTTAAACTCTATTTTGAGTGGAATTTTTTTGTAAATCTGGAGTCTAAACTCTAAAGACAGTCGGGATCAATAATTCAACTTGCCAGATCAATTCCTATAGCTGATATTTATCTTTGTTCTTGGAACGAGTACTTCGGGGTTGTTGAAGATATACTGCAGTAAGTGCGGACTTAAAGTAAACCCAGATGATTTTTTTTGCTCAGGTTGTGGGAAGAAACTTAAAAACAAATCTGAGAATGAGGAGTATGAGTCCTTCACATCTACTTTCAGAGAAAACGGCGCGGCAAAACCGACGGACTATTCAGATAAGCAAAAAACATCGATTTTTAATTATTTTCCAAAAAATATCTGGATCATAGTTTTAATTTCTGTTTTTGGATGCCTGTTAATTTTTTGCTCGACTTTTATTCTTGTATCTGACCAGTATCTGTATGGCAACAGTTCGGATGCACAGGCGAAACAACAGGAAGAAAGAAATATCCAGGTCTGTGAGCAGATTGCAGCTACTTATTATGAGAGTCATACTTATGCAGAAGATGATATTTACGACTGCGATAACATGGCCCAGGATATCTGGAATATGTTGAAAGCGAAGGGAATTAATGCAAAAATAGCAGTCGGGAGTTTCGACCCCGTAACTCAAAGCAAAATCGGAGAAGGGAAACCCCTACTTGAAAGTCTGAATTCCGGAAACCCGGGGAAAATTAAACCCTGTAATTATAAATACCAGGACTCAGGCTTGGTTAATTCCAGTGCAATTGACAATTTAACTCATGCATGGATTCTGGCTGAAGTGTCTCCAGACTCATGGTTAGCTATCGAATGTACAGGAGGATATATTGTCTATAGCGAGGAAGATGAAAATTACTACCGTGGTTTAACCTTCAATAATCCTAAAAATTATAGAAGTTTCCTTGAGCTTTATCACGATTGGAAGAAGGAGACAATTGACTATGAAAGCGAGAGGTTATACTATAACAAACTTGTAGCAACATATAATAATGCAAGTTATTCTGACCAGGTTGCCGTTAAAGGCAATTTAGAAATTGCTAAAAGCAGATTGAAAGAAAAAGAACAGCTCTTCCTGATAACTAATTCCAGACTTATAGCTTTACTCCAACAGGAGTGAAAAACATAAAATCCTTAGTTTCTAAAAATTATTGAAATTATGAATGGATAATGAGAATAACTCTTGAGAATAACTCTTAATAAAAAAATCTACTCAAATCGGTCAGATATCTCCATAAAACTTCCTGTAATCTTCAATTGCCTTTTTGGCCTGTTCAGGAAATTCTGTTTTCAGGTATTCAATGAATTCGTCCCTTGATTGACTTTCTTTGAGAACCTCAAGTATGCTGGCAGTGAATCTTATTGATTCTATATTTTCTTTCTGAAGCTCAAAAGAGAGGCAGAGAGCTTCCTTAGGAAAGTACTTTCTTCGAATCCAGGGAGAGACCGAGCCGAGAAGTACTCCATCTTTTAGAACACTATACGCAGGCACTCCTATTTTTTCGAGTCTATCATTTCCTGAGAGTTTTTCAAGATTTTCCTGGGAATAGGAATGAAGTTCAATGTAAATCTCAGGTTTTAATTCTTCAATAGCTTCAAGAATCTTTTTTCCTATCCCAGGGTAATAAGCAGGATCAAGAGTAGAAATATAGTTCCCACTGCTCACAAGCGGAATTAAGGCTAAAGTACCGGTTTTCGGAGGTTTGATACTGTGCAGGAGCTCAGTTGTGTCCTTCCATTCCTCTCCATGCAGGCCTGCGACAAAGAGACGAACTGGTTTTTCACTGCCGTAAATTCTAATTCCGGAATTTGAGTGAGGATCTGAGCATTCTGAAAACGAATTTGATAGATCCGTATATCTGGACCCAGCAGGAAGGGAGCTTTTTATCCTGTTATTCTTAATCTCATCACTTTTCATTCGCTTCAATGCCGCCGTTTTCCGTTTCTATTTCTTTCTCTTCTGGCAGGGGTTTTCTTGCAACCACATAAATTTCCTGTTTTTCCGAGCTAATCACCTGAAGGATTTCAAGCCCAAGATTCTCAATCCTGCTCAGTATAGGTTTTGGATTCTTCTTTTTTGGCATTTTTATGACTTGAAGCAGTTTTCCCCCGCCTTTAAGGAGGGGAAGTACTCTGGAAAGAGCCTGAATGGAATTTTCAGGTTCAAGGGTCATATCTGATAGGATTACATCAACTGGCTCTTCAGAAAGAAGATTAAGAGGGATGGTAAAGACATCTCCAAACATTACCTCAACGTTTTCCCTTTCGAATGCGATTTTTCCAAGTTCGCTCCTGAAATCCCTGCTGAATTCGATTCCTTTTACATGGTCTGCAATCTCAGATGCAAAAAGAAGGAACCCGCCTGCACTGGATCCAAGGTCAAGAACCCTATCTCCTGGTTTAAGAATTCCGCTTTCCTTCTGAACAAGCTGGAGTTTGAAATATCCCTGGGGCTGGTCCAGGCCCTCAACAACTTCAATTAAATCATCAGTAGATACGTCTCTGGAAACCTTTGTTACCGCCGTACCGTTAACCTTGACATTCCCGGCAAGGATAGCACTCTTGGCTCGTCCCCTTGACTTGAAATGGCCCATCTCTACAAGGTATGCATCCAGTCTCATGGGGCATTGTATCGGCAGAGCCTGTATATATAGGTAGCAAGTCTAGAGGTACAGATGCATATATTGGTACAAGTTGAAGGTTCTCTAAAAGGAAAATGGAGAGCGAAATTTCGAAATTAATTATATTTTTATTATTTATCGGGGGGAAATATTATTTATCGAGAATAAATAGGCATATATTTAAATTACAATTTTATTTATTTTGTATTGAGATTAATGCTCGGATCTTCACCCAATGTTTTACGAAGTGTATCTAAAAAATAAAACGACGTTTATAATGCATAAGATTTGTTCACTACATATCGATTTATAATACGTCTCATTTGCTCGAATTTGCCTCATTAGAATCTCTTTAATCAGCAGAAGCTACTTGACTTATATCTTACTCAAACTTCTGCAGACCTATCTCAAAATCCGGTGAAACAGTGTATCAGACAATGCTTAAAAAGTTCACATCATTATTTCCCCTCTGGGCTGTGCTGTTATCTGTGGTAGCATACCTTCGTCCTGAATACTTTGCTCCCCATCAAGATCTTATTGTGCCCTTTTTAAGTCTGATAATGCTCGGAATGGGAATTACTCTCTCAGTAGATAACTTCCTTGAAGTCTTCAAAAAACCAAAAGTAATTTTTCTGGGCACTTTAATGCAGTACACAATTATGCCCCTGGCTGCCTGGATAGTCTGCCTGGTTCTAAAACTCCCTGCAGACATTGCTACTGGTGTAATCCTCCTGGGCTCCTGTCCAGGAGGCACGGCTTCCAATGTGATCTCTTATCTTGCAAAAGCAGATGTGGCACTCTCAATAGTACTTACATCAGTTTCCACAATGCTTGCCTTTCTGGCAACTCCGTTCCTTACCTGGTTCTTTATAGGACAGGTTGTGAATGTGGATGTCACGGGCATGCTCGTAAGCGTGGTAAAGATCGTGATCGTGCCTGTAGTGCTTGGGCTCTTAATCAGTTATCTCTTTGAAAAACAGATAGGAGCAGTCAAAGAAGTTTTTCCGGCAATTTCAGCTGCAGCTATAGTAATTATTATTGCCGTGATTATAGGCACCAATAGCGGAAACCTTGCACACAGCGGTCCTTTAGTTTTGCTGGCTGTGATCTTGCATAACGGCCTTGGTCTGGCAAGCGGCTACTGGGTTTCAAAAGCCCTGAAACTCAGTGAAACCGAAGCAAGAACCATTTCAATTGAGGTCGGAATGCAGAACTCTGGCCTTAGCGTCGCTCTTGCAATAAAATATTTCACAGCTACAGCAGCTCTTCCGGGTGCTATCTTCAGCATATGGCATAACCTGTCCGGAGCGTTCCTTGCAGGCCACTGGTCAAAACAAAAAATCTCAAATCCCGATGAAAGTGAGAGACCCAAAAAAATGGGCAACTATAGTAAGAAATTGGGGTGAAATCTGCAAAGATTTCACAAAAGTAAAGAAAGAATAAAGAAAAAAAGAAATGAGGTTGGGAAGAAGGAAAAATCCGGGAAAATCACAAAAGTTCCCGGATTTTTCCTATATTCATTTAATTATATTCGTTTAATCTCCATTTTCTCAGTTTTCTATTTATGTTTCCAATTTCGTTTTCTATCAATCTTTCATTATTCTTTTTCTGCCAATCTTCCATTATTCTACCAGGGTAACTTCAAAGGATTTTGAGGAATCAAGTATACTGTCCATGTAATCCATTTTTAAATTAAGCTCATTTTCTAAAAAATGGATCGTCCACCTTTACATGGTTGATATTTTTGAAAAAAACAAGTCTGACTCACATTCCTGAATCGTGACCCTTACAGCTATATTTGCCGCACTGCGTCGTTCCTATCACGCTCGACGCAGGAGAGCGGTATCCCCAAAAAGAGAAATAAGAATATAAATAATCCCGCAAGTAAAAACGACCTGCACCCTTCAAAGAACTAACATATAAAATTGACAGGGAAAACTAATAACTTTCTGCTTCTTTTTCCTTTTTCTGTTTTTTTGCAGAGCCGCCAGACAAGCTGGCGGAGGCGTTTATATTCATCTGTGAATTTTTGATGTTCCCAAAGTCAAGAAAAGTGTTCTTCGTACAGGGAAGATAGTTCTGAATTCAGTTTATTTGGTAAATGTGCGAATTCATCTGCTACTACATTTGTTTATTTTTGCTCCTATCTAGGCTTTTTACGTTGCAGACGAGATAAGTTCAACCCTGCAAAGAGTAGAGTCGAAAAAAATTCCAGCTGCGGATTCAAAATAATATCAACCAATTAATACAGAACCGCCAGAAAATGAATCAATAGAGGCAGAAAAATATGGCAACAGAAAAGAAGCGCTTTTAACATCAACTTGTTAGAAATATTTATACACCATCGGCGGCAATAAATCTCCATGAAGAAGTACCTGG
>CAZCKG010000164.1:2258-5334 GCA_964498825.1 uncultured Methanosarcinales archaeon | reverse complement strand
CCTACAGCAAAGATGATCGTTTCCTCTTGGCGAATCTGGATCTTACACAACGCTTTGCAGGTTATGGCTTTGCAAAATAAGGTAATAAAGGAAAAGATTCTTCAAAAAAGAAATAATCATCCAGAAAAATCATAATAAATAGTTACTCAGGAAAGAAATTGGTAAGAAATGTGTCAGCAGGAAAAAACATGGCCCAAGAACATGACAAAACTCTCTATGGCAGCGTCTTTCATAGAAACATCTGCTGGCAACGCTCATATGAAAAAGTGGAAAGTGAAGAAATAGTAATGGCTCTCTATGGCAGTCTCAGAAATGGACTCTATAATAGCCGACGTTTTGACCTTCCTAACAAATCGGAGTTTCTGGGAATAACAAAAATTACTGGATATGCTCTTTACTCTCTGGGACCATATCCTGCTGTTTACCCGGCTGAGAACAATTCCGTAATTGCAGAAGTGCGCAGGTTTTCAGGAAAACAGCAGCTTGAGATAGCGAAATCAATTGATTATATGGAACTTTTCGGAGGATATCACAGGGAGTATGTGGACCTCGAGATAGGGCAGCAGAAAATCAGAGGCTTCATCTATGTTTATGATGAAAAGCCGGATACTGAGATAATAGAACAGGGCGATTGGATACATTACCTCAGGGAAAAAGATGAGAAGCTTTAAAAAATGAGAAATTTTGAAGATACTATTTTACAAATTCTTTAAAAACTCTAGACACTCAATTCCCTCTTCAATTGAACTCATCTCAGTAACAAAGATTCCTTTATAATCCGAAAGTTTTTCCATAACCTGCTTCCAGTTTATCGTACCTTTTCCAAGAGGAAGATGTTCATCTTTTTTGCCCAGATTGTCATGGATATGCACATGGGAAATCCGATCTTCCAGCTGGTTCAGAAACTCATCGATAAGACCTACCGTATTGGCATGTCCTACATCAAAAGTGAAACCCACGTTGTGACTCCCAACTGAATCAAGCATTTCTTGCATTTCATCGGGATATTTCCCAAAAATCTTGGGAAGATCGGGCATGTTTTCGACAGCTACCAGAATCCCGAAATCTGCGGCAAAGTCACAGATGTCCCGGAGAGAGGACAGGTTGGTAAGGTAGGCTTCTTGCGGAACCTGCACACCATAAGGGGAAAGATAACCAGGGTGTATTACGGCAAGGTTGACGTAGTTAGAAGCAAGAGTCAGGTAATGTTTCATCTGCCTGATTACTTCTCCCCGAATTGAATCATTGAGACCTGCAAGATTCATGTCTGAAAAAGGCAGGTGCAGAGTTAGTTCAAGACCAGTTGTCTCATCAATGTTTTTCAGGTTCTGGATGTTCTTGCTGTTAAGGCACTGAGAACCTTCCTGTACGATTTCCCAACCGGTATACCCATAGTCTTCAAGAGTGTAAGCCCACTTGAATGGATCTTCAACGGCTGCACGTGATGAAAAGCTGATTCTGTGCAAATGCATGACTACAAATCATTCCTTTTCATTTATTGATATAGATTGTTAGGTAGGAATTAAGATGTAAATAACTGAACTTAGTTACTTAGGTTCAGTTAATTAAACTCGGTTAGTTAGGCTTAGTTATTAAACTCGGCTGATTAGATTTAGTTTTAAACCCGCTTTACAAAATATTGTACAATACAAAATACTTTTACAACACTTCATCTTCTTTCCACGTAGTCCATTTCCACTTCAATAACAGGTTTTCCTTCTTCAGTAAGAGGCAAAAGCCATTCAAAAAGTCTTTCCATCTCTTCTGGAGAGTCAGCCCTGATAAGAACTTCAATGGATCCGAGAGCTTCTTCCTGAGCAGGAATGCTGGCTATGCCGACAAAGGCAGCCTGTTTGTTTAGTAAAAATCGAACAGAAAGTCCGTCGCTGGATAAGCCTTTATTGAAAACCTTGTTACGGACACTATCTATTATCTCTTCTCTGCGAATGAGCCCATGAAGAGTTTGGAGAATATCAAGACCTCCCTCTCCTGAAAGGAAAAAAGATGGAGGAATTCCTTTACCAGGTTCTGTTGTCTCAATAGCCTCCTCTTTTTCGATTGACGTGTCAGCAAAAAGGGCTGAAATAGCTCTGATAACTTTTTCGGGGTCTTCAGTGGGATATACGGCTGCTGAAACCTTGACGTGTATCATAAATTTACTCCATTTATTTTTAAATCTACTGTATCGGGCCTGCACTGGAATAATTATTCAAAACCTCGGCAACATCCTTCTTGAAAGTTTCTAGAGTGAAATTGTTCTCAATTTCAACATTGGAAGCTTCTATAGCTTCTCCCATACCCCAGCCAAGTTCTCTCTCATCCCGGTTGCGAAGTCCTTCTATACTGTTCATATCGTCGCTTCTGCCTCTTTTCTGAACTCTGGAAAAACGAATCTCAATCGGAGCGTAAATGGAAATCAGGACAAAACCTTTTCCGAATTCTCGCCTAAAACACTCTACTTCGGCAATTCCACGCACGCCATCCACAACCACAAGTTCAGAACCCGTTTCCCTAATCTGAGCAATACAGCGTCTGGAAACTGCATCCATACCTTCACATTTACGGAGGTCCGTTGCAACCATTCCTGTGTTGGAATCGTTGGGTTCAAGCCCGCGTTTTAGTACTTCTTTTCGAATTACATCGCCCATGTTGACAACGGGAATGCCCATCTCAGCGGCAATTCTGGCAGCCTCTGATTTTCCAGAAGCCGGCATGCCTACGAATGCTATTATTTTCATCAAAAATTACCTTTTAAACTTAAATCATTAGACTTGAGTTATAAACGCGAGTTAAATTTAGGTCAACAAACTTAAGTTACCCTTAGCTTGAAACTGAGCAAATAATACTCAATAGAACTCGAATAAGTGTGTAGACCTTAAGTGAATAATAGACCGTACTTTACTTGAATATAACCTGACAAGTAAATAATCAACCTTATATTAACTAATCATCGCATTAGCTAATCAACTGTATGTTAACTTATGAATATGATGATCCTAGTCAAACCACAGGATCATATATATTATTTCCTGAAAAGCTACACATCTAAAGAAATAATAAAGTTATCTTGAATAAG
>CAZCKG010000164.1:0-2158 GCA_964498825.1 uncultured Methanosarcinales archaeon | reverse complement strand
GCTTTCGATTTTATGAAAACATCTTATTGAAAACTGAGGCCTTAAAGTCTACCAGGGGCTTAAGCCTATAATCCTCAAGAAGTACCTTCCGAGTATTTTCTACTGGAACGCTAAGAGAAATTTCTTTTGTCCGGCCGTAACGGCCTTTACTCACGACTACTGCATTGACTATACCCAGCATGTCAAGTTCAGACATCAGATCAGTAACTCTGCGCTGAGTAAGGATATCCACATCAATGTGGTGGCAGAGTTGGCGGTAGACATTGTACATCTCACCGGTCGTAACGTTTTTACCTTCTCTACCCCGACTCCGCAGTAATATAATACTATAGAGCACTAGCTTGGACTGTGTGGGAAGGGTCCTTACTACTTCAACTACACGGTCGATTTCGATTTTTTCTTGAGCGCGTCTGACATGTTCTTCAAGAACTTGAGGCTGGTTTTCTCTTTCTGCAATTTCTCCTGACACACGCAGGAGGTCAAGGGCGCGACGAGCATCGCCGTGCTCCTGGGCTGCAAAAGCGGCACATAAGGGAATTACCATTTCACCCAGTACGCCGTCATTGTAAGCCATTTTTGCCCTTTGCTTCAGGATATCGCTGATTTGTTCAGCGTCATAGGGTGGAAAAATTAATTCTTCTTCACCAAGAGAACTCTTGACTCTTGGATCCAGAAACTCAGTAAATTTCAGATCATTTGAAACTCCAATCATACTGACTTTGGCTTTCCGCAGATCCGTATTAATTCTTGAAAGATTGTAGAGAACATCATCGCCTTTTTTGATCAACTTGTCGATCTCATCTAAGATTATGATAATAACCTGTTCTCTTGAGTCAATTGCTTCTTTAAATTTCATGAAGACCTGATCAGTAGGCCACCCAGTCATAGGAACTTCTTCTTCAAAGTGTCTGGCAAGGTTTGCAAGGAGCCTGTATTGTGTATCTATAACTTCACAATTGATATACACAACAGAGCAAAAAAGTGACTTATCTTCACTTACCCTCTCAAGTTCCTTTCCTACATACCGGGTTACCGCGGTTTTTCCTGTTCCAGTTTTACCATATATCAATACATTGGAAGGGGTCTCTCCTCTCAGTGCTGAAACTAGGATTGTTGCAAGACTATTGATTTGCTCATTCCGGTGTAGCAAAAGGTCAGGTGTGTATGAAGGCCGAAGAACTTCTTTGTTTTTAAAAATTGATTGTCCGTCAAGTAATTTTTCGAATAAGCCGTCTAATGATTGAGCTTTTATCATGAATGACCCTCTATAAAAATTAATGATATCAAGAACGTCACAAGTTAAGATGGTTGATATGAATTTTAGAGATTTAACATAATATAGATGGATAATATATTCAATTAATTACCACATTTAATAAAACATATAACCAATTTTTTCCTGGACTTCATTTATAATTATCATAATAAGTCTTAAAATTGAAAATCTAGTTTAAAGAGTATATTTTTTAGGGATTATACAATTTATTTTTCCAAATTTTCAGCCGCAGGAATAACCCACAGTCTTACTTCGAACATATTGTAATTCTTAAAATCAGGTCTCAGAGAATCTGATTGCTTTAAGAATTTAAGCTTTTTATGGATTTATTTCTTTCATAATTTTGGGGGAAATTCTAATATCCTAGCGCCAATTGCCAGTTAACTGAATTTAAGACTGTTGAAACATTTTTGAGCTATTTTTCAGAGCTTTTCTGAACAAATAATTTTAGTATTATATAGCTATAATTACTGGATAAACTTCATCTTGATATGGTAATAGTTATTGAGCAAAATAATTTATAACTCTGATAATTTTATAATAATTAACCGATTATTTAGACAATTATTTGCTGGATATTTGCACTAAAGGTAAATCCGGTTATGAAGAGAAAGTGGATAAATGATACATGTTTCTTAAAGTTAATGGATGAAAGTTGATACATGAAAATATCTTTCTGTATAACCTTCCGATAAAGTAATGTATAAGTCACCCAGGATGGAGCAATACTCAGCCGTGATGAAACCTATATTCTGGGTCTTCTTTATCTAAAATATTATTATGATTTAATATATAAACTTATAATTTTGGACTATATTTGCAGTAGATGCAATGGAAGTACACGGTATTAATAGTTATGGTAAAGACCCGTTTGTTTCCAGT
>CAZCKG010000163.1:0-5363 GCA_964498825.1 uncultured Methanosarcinales archaeon | reverse complement strand
TTTATCCAAACTTTATGTGACCTGAACTTCAGGATGATTACCATTCTAAGTTCGGCACTGATTTTATTTTTCTGACGAGACTGTATCTTTTCAATCTTTTTAATTTTTGATTAAATACTTTTCAAGTTTTTCTTATTTCATTTAATTTTAAATTGGAAAGCTATTTTAACGACCAGTATCAATCCTGATTTCTATGCAAAATGAAGCAAGGCTTCTCCATGTGACCGGCACAGTGCAGGGTGTTGGTTTTCGTCCCTTCATATACCAGCTTGCAAAAGCACATGGACTGTTCGGATACGTAAAAAATCTTGGAAACTACGTGGAGATCCTTATAGAGGGGAGTAGCGGAAGTATTGAGAATTTTCTTAAAGATCTTCCTGAAAAGAAACCTCCCCTTGCCAAAATTAATGAACTCAGGACAAAAAATATTCCGTTTTCAGATTATTCGAAATTTATTATCGTACATAGCGAATCCGGAGTTTTTGAAAATTCCATAATTCCTCCGGATACGGCCATTTGCGAACAGTGCAGAACAGAGATCTTTGACTCATCTTCCAGATATTTCCACTATCCTTTTACTGTCTGCACAAATTGCGGGCCCCGTTATACAACTGTCAGAACCCTTCCTTATGACCGGGAAAATACAACAATGGCTGATTTCCCTCTCTGTCCGGAGTGTGAAGCAGAGTACACTGACCCTCTAAATAGAAGATACCATGCCCAGCCTGTCTGCTGTCCCAGATGCGGGCCAGAGCTCAAGCTTTTAGATCTTGATGGGAATGCACTGGCAAAGGGCTATGCTGCACTTGCTAAAGCTTTCGATTTACTTCAGCAGGGTTCGATTTTTTCTATTAAAGGATTCGGAGGTTTTCACATTGCCTGTAATGCCAGAGAGGAAGAGCCTGTAAAGGAACTTCGAAGACGGTTGATGCGTCCTGAGCAGCCTTTTGCGGTTATGGCAAAAAATGTAGATATGGTAGAGTCCTTTGCAGAGCTTGAAGGTCCAGGTAAGGAATATCTTACATCATATCGCCGCCCAATTATCGTGCTCCCCAAGTCGGAAAAGTTCAATCTGGCAGAATCCGTTTCTCCGGATCTGCACAATATAGGAGTCATGCTTCCATATACAGGCACTCAGAATCTGCTTTTTGATCTTTTATCTGATGCTGTATATGTTATGACCTCGGCAAACCTCCCAGGAAGGCCCATGGTTATTGAAAATGGAGAAGCGCTTGAGAGGCTCAGGGGAATTGTCGATTTTCATCTGCTGCATAACAGGGTTGTTGCAAACAGAAATGATGATACGGTTATCAGGATTGTGAACGGAAGAGCAGCCTTTATCAGGCGCTCCAGGGGTTTTGTGCCTGAGCCTATAGAATTACCTTTCGAAGTTGAGGCTTCCATAGGAGTAGGGGCTGAAATGAATTCCACGGTAACAGCGGCAAAGGGAAAGCTTGCCTATATTTCTCAATATATAGGAAACACGAGCCATTTAGAGACCTTTAAATACCATTCCGAAGTCGTCCGGCACCTTATCAGGCTTACAGGAATAGAGCCTTTACACTGGGGCTGTGATCTGCATCCTTCATTCAACACAACTCGTTTTGCAATGAAAATGGGTCGAGAAAATACACTCCCTGTTCAGCATCATTACGCCCATATCCTGGCACTTATGGCTGATAACTCCCTCCCGCTGGATTCAAGAGTTCTTGGTATTTCCCTTGATGGGGTTGGATATGGAGGTGACGGTACAGTCTGGGGAGGGGAGTTGTTTGAATCTTCTTATTTCGGGTATGAACGGATTGGGCACTTGCTTCCTCAACCCATGCCAGGTGGAGACCTTGCATCAAGGGTGCCTTCGAGAATGGTGCTGGGTATCCTTTTCGAGAAACTGGGACTGGAAGAACTCGAAAAACTTCCTTTGAGTTTTCCGCAGGGAAGGCTGGAGTTTTCAGCGGTTATGAAACAGCTTGAAAGGGGGGTAAATGTTATTCATAGTAGCAGTACTGGAAGAGTGCTGGATGCGGCGGCAGCAATGCTTGGCATCTGTGTAAGAAGAACTTATGACGGAGAACCTGCTATGAAACTTGAAGCTGCCGCAAAGAGAAGTACTCATACAGTGGACCTCCCTCTGGTTTTCAGGAAATATGGTAGGTCAGGGTTACCTGTGCTTGATACGACTGAGCTTCTTCTGGGAGTTTATGAACTTTCCGGAAAGTACTCTTCTGCTGATTTAGCTTTTGCAGTTGAAGAATATCTTGCAAAAGGAATTTCGGAACTTGCTGTTTCGCTTGCCAATCAAAGAGGCCTTGAATTGATAGGTCTGAGTGGAGGAGTTGCATATAATGATCACATTACATCCTGTGTTGCAGGAACTGTCAAAGAGGCAGGTCTCGAATTTCTAATCCACCACCAGGTTCCCTGCGGAGACGGATGTATTTCTTTTGGGCAAGCTCTCGCGGCAGGGTTGAGGCAAAATTCTGAACGGATTTTTTGAGCTTCCTAATATTTTGCTTTTTTAAACTTAGTTCATATCAACTCCTTAAAGTATATTATTAGTAATCTTTCCAACATCAGTCATTCTTTTTCTATTATTTATTCAGCTTTGACTATCAATATTTAATCACACTGAAATTTGATCAGAAAGACTGTAATACAAAATTAAATAAATGATACGTGCTTATGATAGAGTGGGAGCATAAATGGGGCAAGGTAGTATACGAATTAGAGTTGTAAAAAGTAGAGATGAGATTACCAGCCTACAAGCTGAAGAGAAGGCAGTACATCTCGCTTTCAGGCCCTCGGACAGGGATCTTTTCAGTCTGGTCAAGACCTGCCCCGGGGTAGGATTAATTCAACTTCCGGCATCTTCCTACGAGGGGCTATCTAAATTTATCAAGATGTACCTTGTATCTTCAGGCATTCATCTGGTAAAAGGAGATGTCAGCGGGCACTGGCATGATCTTAACAATTATTTTGTAATACCTGCTTATGTGCTTGAAAAAATAAAAGAATTAGAAGTTCAGGGGAGAACTGAAGAAGAAATCATTGGTGAGATAACAAACATAAGGAAAATAAGCCCTGATCTTATTATTCACCTGCTTCACAGTCCGTTTCTGACATCTGGCCCTGAGAGCCCCCGAATGAGTTGAGCTCAAATATACACATCTTGCTTTTGATTCAGACTCCTAGGCGTTTCCACCACTTTCTTGAAGCTTTCTGTTCTTCTATCTGTCTTAACCCCTCAGATGCGTATTTCTGCTGCATCTTATATTTTCTATTCTCTTCAGTGAGCCTGGAAAATTCCTCTTCTTTACTTGCAAGTGTCCCTTTTAATTGTTTTATCAGTTCTTCTTTTTCTTTAAGCTGAATTGCCAGAGCTTCTTCTCCCTTATAATCCAAGAGCTGTTTCTCAAGTTTCTTTACTTTTTCTTCACTTGCAGCAAGCATGGTTTGTACAGTATTTATCTTCTTTTCTTTGACAGCAAGTTTCTCTTCATATCTTTTTATCTCTCCAACTTTTGCCATCAATTCTCCGGCCAGAGTCTTATTATCTTTTTCCTTTGTTGAGATGATTTCTTTGAGTTTTCCGGTCTCTTTTTCTCTTGCTGATAACTTTTCCTCAAAAACTCTAACATTCTCTGTTTTTTCTTTGAGTTCCGTGACGAGGCTGTTTCTCTCTTTTTCCTTTTCATTAAGCTCAGATTCAAGCTTTTTTGTTTCGGCAACCTTGAATGCAAGTTTTTCCTGAAGAGTGGCCATTTCAAGATCTTTTTCATCAACTGTTTTCTCAAAAACCTTTATTACTTCTTCTTTATCAATTAGTTGAGTTGTTAACCCTTCTATGGAATCATTTTTTTGATCTATCTGGATTTCTAGGTTCTGTATTGTTTTATACAGCTGCGCAACCTTATTCTCAAAATTTCGTATAGCCTCTTCTTTTTGAGCAAGCTGGTTTTCAAGCTCGTTTATTGTGTTTTCTCTTTTGGAAAGTTGATTCTCCATTTCTTTTACTGTTTCTTCTTTTTGAACAATCTGGCTTTCAAGTCCACCTATTCTTTCTCCTTTTTGGACAAGTAGATTCTCCAGGTTTTCTATTGCTTTTTCTTTTTGAACAAGGCAATCTTCATAGCTTTCTATCTTCTTGTTCTTTAGATTGACTTCATGCTCAAATTCCCTGAGTTTTTCTTCGCTTTCAGCAGTAAGTTTTCCAATTTTTTCAAACTCTTTTTTGCTGCCTGTAATCTCTTTCTCAAGATTTCTGGTGATTTCCTTCGAATCAGAAAGCTGCTTTTCAAGAGTACATATTTTTTCAGTTATGATCTCAAATTCTTCTTTTAATCTGTATTTTTCTTCATCTCTAGCTGCAAGTTTGTCTTGAAGCTCTTTTATCTTCTCTATATATTCTATTAGTTGTGTTTCCATATCGTTTAGTTGATCACCCTTATTACCAGGCTGGAGGAAATCGGAACTTTCCTTTGAGTTTTCTTTATTTTCTTCTGTAGTAGATAGTAAAGGGACTTCTTTTTTACATTCGACGGCTTGAAATTCCCCTTTTGGAAGCAGACAAATTTGTCCTTTTTTGTTTTCACAAATTTCGGCCCATGCAAGGATAGAGGCTATTGGTGTTATTCTCTTAAACACAGTATCTCCTATCTTGCAGCCATAGACTTTACTAGCAATATAGCCTTCCATTGTATTCAGATCGAGGTTAGAGTCTCCCAGCCTGGAGTTTGTTGCGTTTCCTTTCCTTACCTGTCCACTGTTTCCTTTTAGACAATTGACAGCTTCAGAAAATATCTTCCAGGGAAGAAACGGTTGATTTTTCAGGTTGTCAACATAGATTCCGTCCTCTTCTTTTCTAGCTTCAAAAAATTGTTTCCCATTCATCAGCGGAATCTTTATTGGATTTCCTTTTTCATCAAATTGTTTTTTTATTATTGTAATAACTGGGTCTTCCATGCGTGGGCCTCACGACAGTCTTAGTTTCTGAAATATAATGAATATAACATTTAATAAAAGTTGTGTGACTTACCGGATTTCTCTTCTCTTTTCTTTTTTACTTCTGTAACAGATGTGCATGAAGAGATTCATGAAAAATAGGTATTAAAAAAGTTAATTAAAAGGAAGCTTAATGAAATAGGTTTATTGAAAAAATTCGTAAAGCTATTAATTAAAATGCAGGAATACCAGGAGATTTTTCAAGTTTGAAATATAACTTCTCTTGTGGAGGGGGTGGTTTATTACTTTTGGTGGATTCTTGATGGGTTTTTAGGGATTATATATATTTTTTGTTTTGTTCATAATGGATACATTTATAATAGATATTATTATTAATTTAATGCAAATGTAAAAGAGTACGA
>CAZCKG010000162.1:0-5384 GCA_964498825.1 uncultured Methanosarcinales archaeon | reverse complement strand
TCACCTACAATTCCACCTGTAGCAGGCTGGGTAAGGGCATCAGCCCGGTATTCATCTCCCTGTAAAACTTCTTCCTTGAAGTATTCATAAGTTCCAGAGCTGCTGTCCCTGGAAATCACTACAATTTCCTTATCTTCTCCGCCAACATCCTTCCAGTTACTAATGCTTCCATTATAGATGCCGCGAAGCTGATCAAAAGTAAGTTGAGTAACAGGATTCTGAGGGTTTACAATAACTGAAATACCGTCATAAGCAATGGTAGTCTCTACAGGATTGATACCGTTTGTTTTAGCGGCTTCGATTTCCTCAGATTTCATTTCTCTGGATGCGGTAGCGATATCTACCTCGCCATCAATTAAAGCAGTGATACCGACACCAGACCCTCCTCCAGTAACTGTCACACTTTTCCCGGAGTTTTCAACCATGAACTCTTCAGCTTCAGCCTGTGCAAGAGGCAGAACAGTGTCAGAGCCCTTCAGAGAAATACTCTGCGCATTGGCTGCAGTAGATTCTCCTGAAGAGGTTTCATTAACAGAAGCAGAGTCACCACTATTTTTTTCAGTACATCCAATTCCCAAAAATACAAATCCCATGACCAGTAATATAAGAACTGCATATGTTTTTAATTTAGTTGTCATTTTATATATACTCCTTTAAGAAATACCAATACCTCATCAATTTACAGTTATCGAATTCGTTTTAATATAATTGTTGTATAAAAGAAGAAAAGCATATAAATATTCCCAATATATAATATAGAGAAGTATATACTCATATAGATCAAAGTAATAAATAATAGAGTATATAGTTAGTATAATAATCCCATAGATAGTGAAGGAGTGCTCCCCGAAAGATTAAGAAGAGTTAACGAGAAATTAAAAATTTGGAAGTAAGTAAAGTTAAAATTATTTAGCCAAAAATGAAAAGAATAAGATTAGAAATCATAGATGAAAATCAAAAAAGCTGATAAATCAGAAGAATAAAGTGGAAATAAATAAAATCTCAGAAATCGAATAGAGAACTTTGTCCCGAATGTCCATTATCCGAGCATAAAATGTTCTCCTTATTTTTCTCTTCACTATCCTTTTCGAATAAAGTTTCTTTCTTTTCCTGCTTTTTTGCTTCAGGTCTTTTAGCCTCAAAATCAAAAAGTCCTTTCTGCTTAGAATCAAAGTCAAGAGAAGATGTTTTTACACCCAGAACCTCCAGGATACGTTCTATAGGGGGCAGAATCTGTTTCTTAATATAATAATCCACGTCAATAGGGACATTATGTTCTCGGACATAATCAGGATCTTCAGCTCTATCCACAAAAAGGCCTTTTCCAGCAATAATGACAAAAGGAATCCTTGTCCCTATCGAAGGCATAACACCGGTTCTTTTTTTCAGATTCTCTGCAACGGTCAGATGAGGTTGTTTATTCTTGTAACTATCAGACTTTCTTGTGAGCGTTCGAGTTAAGACAAGACTTTCGACTATTTCGGCGTCTTTTCTTGGATCAAGGTTGCGGACAGCACTAACTACCGTTTTGACATACTCGACAGCCCTCTCAACATCACCCTCAATAAGTACAAGCTCAAGGACCTTGTTAAGAGTCTTCGAGGTCAATTCACACCAGTCCCTGCGAACGGTTTCCATTCCCTTGACCTTTATTTTGCCTTCCCAGCCTGAGTTCCCGGACTCAAAAAGCCAGAGAGCGTAGCGCTTCTTAGCAATAAGGAGGGCGCGTTTTGCAATAGATTCAAATTCGAGTTCCATAGGATCAGGTAACGAAGCAGAGACAATATCTGAAAGCCTGTTTCCTACAAGGCTAACTTCTTCAAGGGAGAGATCACCTGTAGAAATACATTGGACAAAAACACTGTCCGTATCCCCGTAAGCAACCGATAATTCCACCATCCTATCCTGAGGAGAAATTTTCCCTGCTTCGTCCAGAAGTAAAGCTGCCGACTCCCTGAGAATGATTTTTCCTACAGTTTTATTAATAAGATCCCTGGTATTCAGAATGTTGCTTCTTCCAAAGCTAGTTACGGCGTTTGCAAGCGTCAAACTGTAAAGTCTTGCCCTTGCATACCCCGAATAACCATAAAAACTATTCAAAAGGATCTTCAGAGCAAATTGAGTAGCATCAAGTACTCGATATTCGTTTTTGTCCGAAGTGTTTTTCATCTTTTTCTTTGTCTCGACTCTCTGAGAAAGGAGATCTTCAAGAATTGAAGGCACAATGCCTTTGAATATCCCAGGAGGCACAAATTCTCCCCCTGAAGGAGGTTTGATGGTTTTTCCTTCAGGCCTATCTTCAGTAATGACAGTAGTATAACAGAGATTGTGCGCCATCATTATAGTCGGATAAAGAGACTTATAGTCAAGAATCAGCACATTTTCCAAGAGGCCCTTTTTCGGCTCCAGGACTTCCCCCCCTTTCAGATCCGAACTCATATCATATCTCTCGGCTGAAAGTTCATCCCCGGGTTTTGGGAGAAGAACTCTATCTTTTTGCCCGAACTCCCTCAGCAGAAGGTTTTCAACCATTGAAGTCTGACCCCCGTCAACAATTTCCTGCAGGAGACTTCCGCTTACCTGAGCAAGAGCAATATATTTATCCAGAAGTTTCAGATTAAGAATTAGTTCAAGGGCTAGCTCGGAGTCTCTGCGGGCATAATCGATGAATTTTTTAAGTTTTTCCCCGGAATCGACCCAGTGAGCTTCCATTTCCATGGGAGGGACATCAAGTTTTTCGCGGTTCAAAAGCTCTCTTGAAACTGCTCTCAGAGTGTACTGTTTCAAGCTATATGCCCGGCGCACAAGAGGAAGAGCATCCACCACCACCCGACCCTTTAATTCAGTCCGGGTAATAAGCCCAAACTTCCTGTACCCTATCTGGCTACCGTCCCTGCCAACAACAGGATTAATCATCTCCCCTTTCGAAACGAGAGCCTTTACTCGCTCTGTAATGTAAGGAATGTCGAAATCCTGGTGGTTATAACCTGCAACAATATCAGGATCGTATTCGCAAAAAATATCAAAAAAACGATTTAACATTTCAACTTCGTCTCTACAGGACAGAACGTCACTGTCCATTCCCTCAACCGGCTTTGCAACAAGAATCAGAGTCTTATGCCCTTTATATTCCGGCTCGAAGGAAAAGCTGATCATGATAATAGGCGAAACATCAGGAGAAGGCATCCCTCCCTCAAAAGGCAGGCATTCTATGTCAAAAGCCAGATACTTTAGAGGAGCAATTGCAAGACTTTCAATTTTCGTCAAACCGGATGCAAGGATTGAGGAGTCACACGAAAAGTTTTCACAGCGAGACCTGTTTCCAGAATTCTCCCGTAAATATTTAGAAGGGTCGACAGACTCTCCTTCTGCAGAGATCCAGACCATTCCACCAAGGCCATTATCAATTAAAAAACGGTTTCTAAAAAGGATATCAGTCTCGTAGACTTCCCATTTACCTTCAGCTTTTACTACATCCTGGATCTTCAGAATTTCATCTCTGATCTCAGGCACATCCCTTGGCAGATTGGTAGTAACTTTAAGCATCTTTTTTCTGGCTTGCTGATATCCTACAGGCTCGAATTTCTCAACGATTTCGACCTTTTTAACCTGCTCGAAAGTATCCTTGATGAGCCTGGCCACGGCATGCAGGTCTCCCGAAGCCTTGAGATAGAAATAAGGCTCAGAACCCGGGACAAAGCAGCAAACGCTCTTTCCATCTGCCCCTCTGCCAAAAAGGCGGATGACAGGCCCGCTGCCGTTAACTACTTCATAATCTGCATCCAAGATCTGAAAATCCATAGGGATGGTTTACAGCTTTAGATAGACATATAACTTTTGTTGTATTTTCGAAAAAACAGGATTCTATTTTCGAAGAAGCCTGTAGAATTTAAGATTAAAAAGAGGAAGACCTTCAAGTTGAAAAGCTGCCTGAAGGAAACAAAAGTTTGAAAAGAGATGAAAAATAGAGAAATGAAAAAAATAGAGAGATAAGAAAAAGAGAAACAAAACAGAAATAAAAAAGGAGTCAAAACCTTTGAGGTTCAGACCTGTTTTATATTCATGTTAAGAGCAACTTCCGCAATATCAGCACTATACTCCGCCACTCTGCGCAGGCTTTCCAGAATCATGCTAAACTCAACATTACCTGAGCCCTCGACATGTTGTGATTCAAGAGAATATCCGAACTGAGAAACTTTTTTAGCTTCCACAACAATTTTGTTAATAGCCTGAAGGTCTTCTTCTGACATTGAGCCTATTGAACTTTCGAAAACCTTGCGGGAGAGTTCAGCCATTTTAAAAATAGGATCATCAGCACTGACTCCGGAGTTCATTTTCAGGACATTTTTGGCTATCCTGACTGCATGGTCCCCTACACGCTCGATACTCTTTGTAATAAGTCTGTATCCAAGACATTCCCGCGGATGTCTAATACCAATTTTTTCAGAGAGTTCAATATCTTCAATTGAGGCTTTGAGCTGGCGGACAGCAAGAAGATAGAAGCGGTCCACATCATCGTCTCTCTGGATGACGTCTTCGGCAATCTCAATATTATGGTCCCTGAGAGCGGTCATGGAATCTTCAAGCATTGAAAGTACGAGACCATACTTGTTTTTAATTACACGTCCAAGGGGCAGATCATTATAATTAAGGAGGCACTGGAAAACCAGCTCGTTTCTGGATTCTTCTACAAGTTCAAGACCTATCAATTTCTGACGTACAGAGTCTTTGATAAACTTGCGATCATAAGCACTGAAACCCTTTTTAGTGGTCAGTCTGATAGAGTCGTAACCCACCAGATAATGAGAAATGAGAATCCTTAGATTATTTTCCGCACTGTCAGAGTGAACATAGTCTATTGTTGCTTTGAGAACAGAATGATCTTTTGAACCCGAACTGGAAGAAACAAGCAGAGTTTTGTTGGGCATGGGTGTAAGAGTTAGGGTATCTCCTGCTTCAAGCCCTATATCCCGGACCCATTTTATAGGGAGGGACACAATATAAGTAGAATTTCCGGTAAACTGAACTTTTCTTTTATCTTTGGTAATAAACAATCCCCCTGCGGGTATTCTAATGAATCTTGGAAGATCTATATAGACAATAGTGATATATAAAGGTATCTAAAAAGTAGAGCGAGAAAATAAGAAATAAACCTTGATAATTCCGTCTAAGCACGATATATAGGACTAGTTATTGAATTATAGGTATATAGGTCAATTATTGGATTATAAGTATATAGGTTTGTTATTGTATCATAGAAAAAAGAAGTATTACATTAAAGATAAGATAAACACCAAGGGCACAGAAAAATATGTTTTTGGTTCCGTAACCGCCGAAAAAGCGAAAATAGCTGAAGAACTGTGCCCATAAGTTAGTCCTCGTGG
>CAZCKG010000161.1:0-5402 GCA_964498825.1 uncultured Methanosarcinales archaeon | reverse complement strand
CGTGTCTTGAAAGGTTTTCTGAACCGGTTGCGATTTGTTCTGCAGCAGTTGAAATTTGCTGCATGCCTGTATTCATCTGGCTGACAGCTTCTTCGGACTGCTGAGCTTCTTCCAGAGTTTGAGTCATATCTTCTAATATTTCATTCACAATCGAGCTAAGATTAATTACAAGAGTATTGAACTCATCAAAGGTCTTACCAAATTCATCATCCTTGATTTTTTCAAGAGAGACATTAAGGTTACCTTCACTGACTTGCAGGATCCCTTCCCCGAGTTCTTTCAGACAACTGTTAGTGTAATCTAAAAGTTCCCGAATTTCTTGCTCTTTCTCTTTCATTTCGGTCATATCGGTTAGGATCGTGAGGCTGCCTAGAATAATATTATTTTCATCTCTTATTGGCATTGAAGAACATACAACAAATAAACTTTTATCCGCACCCTTGAGTTTAACAGATCCTTCGATATCATAAACACCTTGCCCGGTTTCAAGCACTGTTTCAGCAACAGATTTAGTTTTATTATTACCCTGCACAAGAGTACTACTTTCTATGATATCTGCAGGCGATAGACCAACGAAACCATCCATGCTTCTAAGGTGACATATTTCTGCAAAATAATCATTAAGGAATTTTATTTTTCTAGATGAATCTACAAAATATGCGAATGCTGGTTTAGGTATACTATTTACAATCACCTTCATAGATTGTTCATTTCGTGTTATGTGTGAAGTTACGTCTAAAAACACTCCTTCAATATGAGTCAGTTTCCCCCCTTCATCATAAATTAATTGGGCCTGCTCCTGAATGAATATTATACTACCATCAGATCTTTTGATTCTATAATCAACCTGATAAGGAGTTTTGCTTTTCTTTGCTCTCTTTACAATTTCCTCGTGTAATGGAACGTCTTCCGGAAGAATGATGTCGAACCATGACAATTTTCGATTAAGGAAATTCATTTTGGAATAACCTGTTAATTTCTCAACATCGTTGCTTATGTAATCTATACTCCAGGACAATTTACCTGATACCCGAAATACGGTTACAGGAAGATTATCAAGTATCCAACTTATTTCATTTACTTCCGGAGTTGCAGGATCTATCAGATTCTGAGATGAACCTTTTAGATTCCCCCCTTCTAATTGAGAATCTATGGAAGCCATATTTCACCAATCTCCCTAGAAATATATAAACAGTATATATATAATTATACAAAGTACATAAAAGTTTTCACTGATAGTACAGATTAAAAATTTGGCATGTAAAGAAAAAGAAAAGTTGTTAAGTCCTATTTCCAAAAAGATAAGGCAGCTAAAATGTAAAAGATAAAAAATTCTGAAATAATCAAACACCAAAAAGATTTAAACATTTAAGAAGAAAAATGAAAAATAAGTAAGACAGATAAACCGGGAGGAAGAAATCATATTATTATATATTTTAAATGTGAAACTTTATATACATCCAGGTAATCTGTTTCAGAAATGTATTTTTCAGACCTGGGGTTCTTATGACAAAAGTCGAAAAGGTATTATTACTACTCAAAAATATGGTGTACGAGAGCACCAGCCCGCAGGAAACTCTCAAGTTTGCAAAGTACTATCGAAGTAAAGGACTCGAAGTCCTGGTTATTCTATGGGGTCCTATGGGAGTGCTGCTCGCAAAAAAAGATAAAACAAGAGGGTCCCCAAAGTATGATGCTTCTGTTCAGGAATGCATTGATATGGGAGTAGAGTTTCGATGCTGTCAGCTTGCCTCAGATATGATAGGGCTTAAAAAAGAAGAATTGATTCCTGGAATCGAATTTATCTGCTCAAAAGAGGTAGCCGAACTTTTTTTGACATATACGGAAGAAAATCAGTTAATTATTAATTTCTAATCGGAAAACTTAAAAAATAAAAGAAGATACCAGTTTCCAGCAGCATACAATATAAATTTCCAGATTTAACTTAGAAATATAATTTATCTTTAGTTTAACTGTCTTCAAATCAACTTCTCAAGAATATCCTTCAGACTCTGATCTGTTCTTTCCTTTCTCAAATCACTTTATAGTTCACTTACATAAATCCAAACTCGTTCCTTTAATGTAAACTCAACAGCTCAAGTTATCTTAATTTAAAATATTTAGATACTAATAGATTTCACAAAGCGAGATTCAAAGTGTTTTTCCCACTGAATGCAAAAACCGACAAAGCTTTTTTATATATTACTGCTAATTTTTGACAGTATACGAAATAACCTGAAAATCATAGCAAGGAATGGGTTATATGCCAATATGCACATAACTAACATAAAAATGGATGCTATGAGAACGATACCTCTAATAAACATTGTATATTTCAGCCTTTGAGTTAATGGTTTTAGTAATTAAATAAAAGTTTGGCAGGTGACTTCATGCTTCAAGAAGATTATGAATTAAATGAAGAAGAGAAACTCCTCTTGCAAAAAGTTCTGAATGGAGAAGTAGCTTTTCGAAAGATAGAAGACTTCGCAGACCCTCTAACGGCAGTAAAAATTAGGAGAATGGCAATACAGGAGTTTGGAAAGCTCGAGTTTGAGCATATCCAGAACTTTTCCCTTGACGTAGAAACTGCAACTAAGAAGAATATTGAAAATATGATTGGAGCAGTTCAGGTCCCTCTCGGTGTTGCCGGGCTTCTAAAGGTAAACGGAGAATATGCAGACTCTGAATATTATGTTCCGCTTGCTACAACTGAAGGAGCTCTTGTCGCCAGCGTAAATAGGGGCTGTTCGGCAATCACCAAGTCCGGAGGAGCAAACGTCAGGATTTTTGAAGATGAGATGACCAGAGCGCCTGTTTTTAAACTTGAGAGCCTTGAGCGGGCCAAAAAGTTTTATGAATGGGTGAAATGTCCGGAAATTTTCGAGCAGATGAAAGATGTTGCAGAAAAAACCACTCGCTTTGGGAAGTTGCTTTCTGTAAAGCCCTTCGTGACAGGGACTTATGTATACCTGAGATTCTCATACGATACGAAGGATGCCATGGGCATGAACATGGTAACTATAGCTACCGATGCAGTACTGCACCTGATCGAAGATGAATTCGGAGCACACCCCCTCACCATTTCAGGAAATATGTGTACCGACAAAAAACCGGCTTCAATGAGTACAATTCTTGGAAGAGGAAAAACTGTTGTAGCTGAAGTTACCATCCCAAAAGAAATAGTTAAGGAAACTCTGAAATGCACACCTGAATCCATGTTTGAGGTAAACTACAGCAAAAACTTGTTAGGCTCAGCGAGAGCCGGAGCCATCGGTTTCAACGCCCATGCCGCAAATATTATCGCCGCCATTTATCTTGCATGTGGACAGGACGTAGCTCATGTTGTAGAAGGCAGCACCGCAATTACAAGCATGGAGCTTACAAAATATGAGGAGATTCACTGTTCAGTTACTCTGCCTGCTCTCCCGGTCGGAACTGTAGGAGGAGGGACTGGCCTTGGAACTCAGAGAGATTGTCTGAACATTCTTGGAGTTGCAGGAGCAGGAGATGTTCCCGGGATAAATTCTAAAAAGTTTGCCGAAATAGTAGCTTCTGCTGTGCTTGCTGGAGAAATTTCCCTGATAGGAGCCCAGGCTGCCGGACATCTGGCACGAGCCCATGCCCAACTAGGCCGTGGAAAATTCTGAAAGCAGAGAATAACTTCTAAGTAAAATCCAATTCAGTAATTTTTAAACTAAAAATTAAAAACTTAATTTTTACTTTGAGAGCTCATCCCAAAACCAATTTTACTTCCACATCAACAAGAAGTTAATATGTGAGTTCATTGTCAGAGGAGTGAGTGATTATTTCAAATTCGATATCATGGGAGGAAATTTAGAGTTTTGGGATAGGCTCTTAAAGTAAGAAGTTCCCTTACCAGTACAAAATCAAGAAAGAGAACTTCATTTCCCAGTTATTTCTTAAAATCTCTTATTTTTGTTTTATGAAGAGTAAAAGCACGGAATTCAGCTGATTTTAGAATAAAGATTGTTGAGAACAAAAGTTTACTTTTTGGAAAGACTCTTCATCTATTTTAACTTATAAACTAACTGCTGTTTCTGGTATTGTTCCTGTTCAAATCTCTCTCAGAAAGGCAAGAACCAAGATTATTTAAAGCTTAATAATAATACTTTTCAGGGAAAATAAAGTAAATTTGATGGGGTTGAGTTTCTGGACTATACGCTTCGAATAGGGGGAGAAGCCGGACAAGGACTTCAAACAATTGGAGGAGCCCTTGCAAAAATCTTTTCCCGAACAGGCTTTCATGTATTTACACACCAGGACTACATGTCCAGGATCCGTGGAGGGCATAATTTTTATCAGGTCCGCTTTTCCGACCAGAAAATATCTGCCTCCAGAGAGATGGTTGATATTCTTCTAGCTCTTGACCGGAACACCTTAGAGGTTCACAAAAATAGTGTGAGGAAGAACGGGTTTATCCTTTATGATTCCGAAATTGCCAAAAAGAAGTTTGAAGAGCCTGAATTCATAGATATCCCTTTCAGAAGAATAGCTCTTGATGTAGGAAAGAATAGTGTAATGGCAAACACCGTAGCAACCGGGGCAGTGCTTGGATTAATTGACCTCGGGCTTGAAACCTTTAAGGACACTTTGAGACTGACTTTCAGTGATAAAGGGGAAGAAATAATTCAGAAAAATATAGACTGTGCGGAGGCAGGATATAATTATGCCCGTTCAAACTGCCCTAAGTGCGAAGCGTTCGGAATCAGTGAACCTGAAGATAAAAGGCTCATGCTTATAACCGGACTGCATGCAATCGGGCTGGGAGCCATCATGTCAGGATGTAAATTCTATTCTGCATATCCCATGTCACCTTCCACAGGAATTATGGAATATCTGGCTTCCAGGGCAGAAGAATATAACCTGGTTGTTGAGCAGGCTGAAGACGAAATTGCAGCCATCAATATGGCAGCAGGGGCCTCTTTTGCAGGCGTAAGGGCTATGACAGGAACGTCAGGAGGAGGGTTTTCCCTTATGGTAGAAGGGCTTTCCCTGATAGGAATGACCGAAACCCCTATTGTAATCGCTGAAATGCAGCGGCCTGGGCCGGCTACGGGTTTGCCTACACGGACGGAACAGGGAGATCTGCTTTTTGTCCTTAACGCAGGACATGGAGAGTTTCCTCGAGTAATCTTTGAACCGGGAACCCCGAAACAGGCATTTTACTTAACTAACAGAGCTTTTGAGCTTGCTGAAAAATATCAAATTCCTGTATTCATCCTATCTGACCAGTATCTCGCAGAATCCGAGTGGACATACGAAAACTTTGACCTGGAGAACCTGATTTATAACGATTACCGCATGAGAGAAGCTGATCTTAAAGGCATAGAGACATATAAGCGTTACAAATACTCTGATACAGGAATTTCACTTCTTGCAAT
>CAZCKG010000160.1:0-5436 GCA_964498825.1 uncultured Methanosarcinales archaeon | reverse complement strand
ATATTTTTTAACTACTTTTCTTATTTGCAGTACTCATAATTTTTATGGGATGGAGCGTTTTAATTATCACAATCGTTATTGAGGCCAAAAAATGAAAGAAACCCTAAAAGCTTACATAGACCTCACTCGTGCTCATTTTCTTCCTGCCTGGCCCCTGATTTTCTGCTCAGGACTTTTCCTTGCTTTTGCAAATTATGACGGTTTTTCATGGACGCTAATCATTAAGGCTGCTCTTATAGGGCTCTTAGGATTCGAGGCCGGCTTCGTGCTTAATGATTACGTGGACAGGGATAGAGACAGGCTTGATGTAGAAAATAGACTTACAAAGTACTGGAGGCCTTTTAAAGAAAGACCTATTCCTTCAGGAAGGATCTCTTCGAAAAGTGCCTTCTGGCTGTTTATCCTGCTTGCAGGAATTAATTCGGCTCTGATTTTCACTCTCCCATATCCGAATTCTCTCTATGTATTCTCAATCATGCTGTATTCTTACGGCATTGAGGCTTTTTACCAGGTGAAAAAAAGAAATCAAAAGTACCCTATTGCGCAGCTTCTGGGCAGGACTGACTTCACCCTTTTTCCGGCGGCAGGCTACCTTTGCTACGGGCAGCCGGATATGACTGTATTCCTGTATATGGTTTTTTTCTACCCCTGGACAATGGCGCATCTAGGATTAAATGATTTTATCGACCTGGAAAACGATAAGGCACGGGGTATGAAATCCATAACCGTACTTTATGGTTCAAAAGGGACTATGTACTGGATTACAGGTTTTACACTCCTGCATTTCCTTGCAGCTATCTTCTTCCTTAAGGAACTTGGAGTTATTGCTCACTATGGCTTTCTTGTGGGCTTTATACTCCTTTCAGGGGCAAACCTTTACCTCTGGAAAGAAAAAAGTCAGGTTGCCGGATTAAAGATACTCCCACTTTTCCATGGAGCTCTGGTAATCTATGCAATTTCAATCATTCTTGATTTTATATATTGAAGAGGAGGATAGTGGAAACTGAGGAAAGGCTGAGATAAAACTGAACTCTTATTTTTTCTTCGGATCTTTTATTTTTGCCCTTTGTCTTTCTTATTATGTTTTTGACTCTGGTTATTTTGAACCAACTGTTCTCTGTTCCTTATTTTCTTTAAAAAACTATAAACATATAACCATCTTTTATATAATCGGGGTTAAGGGCGCGAAAGAGACTGTTAAAGCTTTGATTGATTTGACGAGAGCTCACTTTTTTCTAGTCTGGATTTTACTTTTCTATTCAGGGGTTTCTCTTGCTTTTAACAATTACGGGGAATTTTCCTGGTCTTTAACCTTCCAGGCCATTTTAATAGGGTTTTTCGGGTTTGAAGGTGGGCTTGTACTTAACGATTATGTTGACCGGAAAGGAGACAGGTATGATGTGGAGAACTCCCTTACAACCTACTGGAGACCTTTTAAAAGCCGGCCGCTTCCGTCAGGCAGGATATCCTCCAACTTTGCCCTGGCAATTTTTTTACTGCTCTCTGGACTCACAGGACTATTGATGCTTACATTGCCCTATCCCAACTCACTTTACGTATTTATCACAATGCTATCTTCCTGCATTATTGAGTATTTCTATCAGGTTAAAAGGAAAAATCAAGCGTTTCCTGTTGCCCAGCTTGTAGGAAGAATGGACTTTACCCTTTTCCCAATAGCAGGTTATCTCTGTTATGGGCGGCCTGACAAATTCTTACTGCTTTATATTCTCTTTTTCTATCCCTGGACTCTTGCCCATCTTGCAGTTAACGATTTTATTGATACCGAAAATGATAGGGCAAGAGGAATAAAATCAATTCCTGTGCTTTATGGCACTAAAGGGACGCTCCTCTGGATCTCAGGATTTACACTGATACACTGCTTTACAGCTTTAATCTTCTTAAAATATCTCGGAAGTATTGCATTTTATGGTTTTCTGTCAGGATTTCTGGTTCTCGGGTTTGCAAACTATAAGCTCATAAGAGAAAAAAGTCAAAAAGCAGGTTTGTTTGCCCTTTTCCTATATCACATTTCACTTGTTATTTACTCTGTCTCGATTATTCTCGATTCTTTCTTCTGAACTCTCCAGAAATCCTGACAGATCATAAACTTCAGAGGTTTAATTTTTCCTCCTGCAGAGTCTCAATGTATGACAGCGCAGACTTCCCCCTCCTGCACGCAGAGCTTCCGGATGGAAAGGAATAATCTCAACACCTTCATCTAAAAGGATTTTTCTAGTTTTCCGATCAAGTGCAGTATCGTAATGAAAGATTGTTCCGCTTTCTAAAGGAACAAAAGAACAGGCAAGACGGCTTTGCTCTGAGTCTGTAACAGGGATGATTCCCATACCTTTTTCGCGCATAAATTCTTTAAAATCAATTTTTTTGGTGGAATGCTCTGTAAAAAGGCAGGTTTCCTCAAAAGCAGGTAGATAGGCAAGGGCAAGATCTTCTCTTATCCTGTTGAAGACAGTATCAGGATGCATATAGCGTCTGGCTTTTGGAATACGGGCGTAAATAACCTCATCAAACTCACTCAGGATATTCGAAATAAATTCCTGAATAAAAGGATAAGTGTGCCTTTCCGTCTCTGCAACAAAAATCGTTTCTTTTGAGAGCAGGAGACAACCTTCGAAAAAACCCCTTTTTCCATTGAACTCACTTAATATTGGAATTCCAAGATTACCCAGAGCTTCTTTCACGACAATTTCCTCATTTTCCCTTGCAGGAGGGCGCATTTTTGAAAGAATTGCTCCTTTTCTCGAGATTACTGCAGTGTCGTGCAGAAAAGTAAGGTTTGGCATTTTCCTGACAAGTTCTACATTTTCTTCCACATGATCTGTAAGCTCATAGACCTTGATCCCGTTCGATTCCAGAATCTCCTGGTAATTTCTGTGTTCTTCGATGTATCCGGAAATATCTGGCACCCGATCATAAAGCCATTGTTTATAGTTCGATTCGTTGACCAGAGTTAGTTCATCACCAGGCGTGTGCACAAGTACACTTTTCAGCCTCCCCAGTTCGTCACAACCATAAGCGATACTTGAAATGTCTTCTTTGTCCCTTTTCTGTGTTTCTAGCTCGCAACCCATACCCAAAACCTCCCTTTTTACATACCGTCACTTCAAAATACGCTTCTTTGCAAGAATCATAGTGTTTAATCTGTCTTCACTCAGAAACGCTTTGAGGACATCAAATCCGTAAATGTTCAAAAAAGCAATTATCTGCTCATATGTGTATTTGTATGTAAAACCCATTCTAATGATGTCTCCATCCCTGAAACTTATGGTTTCCTGTCCAATCCTTATCTCAGCATCTTTCAGGATGTTCAGGTTTTTCCTGGTTCGGTAGAGGGCTCCTATTTTGGAGTCAACGTGTCCGAGTGAAAGTTCGAAGTCAAAATCCTCAGGAAGCATTCCGTAGTGAAGTAGAGGGTACATATTAAAGAGAGCATTTTCTCTTGAGGAATATGTGCCAAGAACAGATTTCTTTGCATACCTGGTATTTTCTTCTGAGCCCTGAGCAGGGAGGATATTGGCATCAAAGAAAAAAAGGTCCCCTTGTTCAAGATTTTCGTAGATGAGCTGGAGAATGAATTCTGGCTCGTAGTTGCAAAAAGTATTTCCCAGAATACAGAAAAGGACCGGAAGGCGCCAGTGCCTTTTAAGGGATGGCATGTCCTCTATGAAACCAACTATTCCTTTCTTTTCTACAGGCAAATTCCTTACCTTCTTAAGAGCGGCATCTACTAACTGGCTACTTATATCTACAGGATAATAGCGTATTGATAATTTACCAGAGACTGAGTTTTCAGCCAGATTTTTTCTTATCAGCTCTTCGAGAAGAATTTTTTCTTTTTCACCGCTTCCTACCCCAACACTCACAAGACTCATACCCTCAGGAATGAACCTGACTATAGAAGCAATGTTTTTCTCTAAAATTAATCTAAGTTTTCTGGCTACCGGAAACGTTTCAGACTCATCAAGTTTCAGCCAGTTTTTTGCTCCTCCTGTGCCAGTGTACAGGAGATAATCAGGCAGTTCACATTTTTTCAGACACTCGCAAAGCCTGTCCTCCATACTTTTCTCGTTAATTGTTATGATCTTTTCTTCGTTTTCGGAAACTTTTCTGAATTCCACTTTTCCTGTACTGTTCACCTTCTCACCCTCTTCTTTATTTGAAGCACTGCTTGCACTCCATCCTGAGAGCTTCGAGAGGATTTAATCCCTTGTTTATTCCTACGCTATAGGCGTATCCCCGGCAGCCTATGCACTCTTCCCTATGCTCACAATTTCCGCATCTGCCTTCAAGTACTTTGTCTATGTTCCGGACATATGTAAAGAGATCGGAATTGTAAATTTTCCGAAGACTCATCCTGTTTACATTATAGGGATATTGCCCGTCAATTCTAAGGGCAGGATGCTCATCCAGCTTTGTTGGAGCACAGGGCCGGACATCCCCTTCGATATTGATGTACAGGCTGTAAAGGTGCTGAAGGCAGCCACTTGCGGTAATCGGCGTGTAGGGCAGCCAATCATATCTATAATATTTTCTGTCTATTTCCAGCAGTCTTAATTTGTACTCCTTTATCTCTTCTGGAGTCAGCAGCTTATCTTCAAGTTCGTCATTTGCCCTGCCTGTAGGTGTGAGAATTTCCATATTCGGGAAAATATTATTCTGCCGACAGAAGTGCCAGATCTCTTCAATTTCTCCAAGATTCATTTTATTGCTCACAAAGGAAACTCCCAGACGAAGTTTCCCAGGTTCCGAAGGTTCTGAAAAGCCTGCTGTTAGAAGGTTTTCAAGCCCCTTTTTGAGATCCTGAAAAGCTCCTTCTCTTCCGGCTAGATAATCCTGAATCTCTGGATTAAGGGAATCCAGCTTTCCCATAACAGAGGCGTTATGCCTGTACAGGAACCCGGCAAGCTCCTTTGTCATCAAAATAGTGTTCGAAAAAATTACAGGGATTATTCCCAGAGAATCGATATATGAAATCAATTCTTTAAAATTCGGGTACAGAGTTGGTTCTCCTCCGCCTATCACAACTACAGACCTGATCCCGATTTCTTTTGCCTCTGAAACTATGCGTTTGAGGTTGTTGAAATCAGCTATATTTGCCGAGTCCTCTCCACTCTGTGCATAACAGTAGCGACAGCGGAGATTGCATGATTTATTTGTTTCAAGACGTATGGCTAAGAGCCTGTTTGAATTCCGGGCTTCATAGGCTTCCTGTGCTCCATACATATACCCTTTCAGCACCGGAGGTGATGAGAACAGGATATTCATATCTGGATTAATAAGCTCACTCCCCATATATTTAAAAAGAATATGTAAATTGAGAACTTGTTTATTATTTTAACTAACAAATTTTTCCCATAAAATACTAGAAAATAGGTATTTATCAAGTTGTAAGAAACTAAGTGTTTTTTTAAGTCTAAT
>CAZCKG010000159.1:0-5449 GCA_964498825.1 uncultured Methanosarcinales archaeon | reverse complement strand
GTAATTTTGGATGGAGGCTTTATGCTTCCTCTTATTTTCTGAAAACGACAGACATAAATTCAATTGAATTCTCGTGGCGATAATCAAGTAAAATGGAGAGAATGCCTGAAAAATTGAGGAAGGTTGGAATTAACTGTATGAAATCTTAAAAAAGCATGCGAAATTTTATGAAGATAAGGATTCCACGTATTCTGTTTTTTATACCCAAAAAATTAAATTCTTTTGATGCCTACATATTTAAAATACTTATAGTGAGTAGCGCAAAGGATATATCATAAAAACGATACGAATTACATGGTTCTCTCAGCCTTATTGAAGGGGGCACAGTGACGAAATTAAAAATTAATTTATCACGAAGAGGAGTCTTCTGGGCGGGACTCCGTTTTTTAAAAAATAGAACTTTTAGTGTATTCTATCAAAGATATGAGGGAATACTCGAAAAAGAGATCCTGAGTTCGGAAATCCCTCATCATATAGCCGTTATTATGGACGGAAACCGCAGGTATGCGGGACAGATGGGAGAGTCTAGAAGCTTCGGGCATGCGATGGGAGCAGAAGTTATCGAAAAGGTGATTGAGTGGTGTTATGAGATCGGAGTGAAACAGCTTACTCTCTATGCCTTTTCTACTGAAAATTTCCAGCGTTCCGAAGAAGAAGTTGGCGGTCTCTTCAGTCTAATTGACGAAAAGTTCAAGAAGTTTTATTCCGATACGAGAATTCATGAGAACGAAATGCAAGTCCGGGTTATAGGCGATAGATCAAAATTGCCTGCTTTTCTAAATGAGTCAATTGATAGGATAGAAAAAGCTACAGAACATTACAGGAAATTTTATCTCAATGTGGCTATTGCCTATGGTGGCAGGCAAGATATTATTCAGGCTGTCCGGGATATTGCGGATTACGTATCCAGTGGGAAAATTTCCCTTGAAGAAGTGGATGAAAATCTTATTTCGAAACATCTCTATCCTGCTCCGGGAGTTTCGGTTCCGAATGTGGATCTAATCATCCGCACTGGCGGTGATGAGAGAGTTTCTAATTTCTTACCCTGGCAGGCTAACGGAAGCGAATGTGCAACGTATTTCTGCGCTCCTTTCTGGCCAGAATTTAGGAAAATTGATCTTCTGCGCTCTGTAAGGGTTTATCAAGCCAGGAAAGCTGAAAGAAAGCAGGAACACTCATATAGAATTTCAACGGTTGTTGACTTCCTGAGCATAGGAAAGCATGGGGAAAAAATTTAAAGCTACAATGCCTTTGTCAGTAAACCAGAGGAATTTCCTCAAATTCTCCTGCAAACTTTTATTAATTATTTAAAAAATAATTTTTATCATAACTAAATAAATGGTTATATGAAAGAAACCTTTAGAAAACATCATACAGAAGCTAATAAGCTATTAAACTAAACTTTTATGTTTTTTTATTTTTAAATCTTTCTTCTTTTTATTTCTAAATTTTTTTCCTTATTTTTATACATGCAGTGAAAATAGCAATCCAAATACCGATATATTGATATTTAACGGATGACTATTTGAATTGGGGAAATTTGGCTGTATCTGATTTTTCAGTTTGCAGGGTTAACCCAAATTTTTGAGAAGGGATTACTATTACATCCGGAAGGATAGTGAATCCGCTATAAGACCGGTCATTTTGAATCAAATTTTTGGCGGCATCATCGTTAGAAGAGGATTTGGAATTGACATTAGAGTGGGAGTTAAACCAATGGGAGCTAAATCCCTATTCTTTCAGGGTCTGCGTCAGAGGCCCTGGATTGAAACCTGAAGAAGCCGGAGGGATTTTTACTGGGAAAAGAGTATAGAAAACCTAACCGCCTGATCAATGAAAAGAGTCCATATCTCTTGCAGCATGCATATAACCCTGTAGACTGGTATCCATGGGGAGAAGAAGCTTTCGAAAAAGCAAGAAAAGAAAATAAACCTATTTTTCTCTCAATTGGTTATTCAACCTGTCATTGGTGTCACGTAATGGCGCATGAGTCTTTTGAGGATGAAGAAGTGGCAGAGCTTATGAATAGATCTTTTGTTAGCATAAAAGTAGATAGAGAAGAACGTCCAGATATCGATAACGTTTACATGACAGTCTGCCAGATAATTCTTGGAAGAGGTGGATGGCCACTTAACATCATCATGACTCCTAACAAAAAACCTTTCTTTGCAGGAACCTACATCCCAAAAAATTCTCGTTTCAACCAGACCGGAATGCTAGAGCTAGTGCCAAGAATAGGAGAGGTTTGGAATCGACAACATGAAGAGGTGCTTGATTCGGCTGAGAAAATCACATCTACGATCCAGAATATGGTCTCACAAACTGCAGGAGAGGAGATAGAGGAAACAATAATTGAGGAAGCTTACAATGAAATACTGAACTCTTTTGACACTACATATGGGGGTTTTGAGAATGCTCCTAAATTCCCTACTCCTCACAAAATATCCTTTTTACTTCGCTACTGGAGGCGCAGTGGAAATCCCGAAGCCCTTCATATGGTAGAGCATACTCTGGAAAATATGTATATGGGAGGAATCTATGACCATCTTGGTTCGGGTTTTCACCGTTACTCTACGGACAGAATGTGGGTTGTCCCTCATTTTGAAAAAATGTTGTATGATCAGGCGCTTCTTGCGATTGCATACACTGAAGCCTATCAGGTTACCGGAAAAGAGCTCTATAAAGAAACGGCAGAAGGAATTTTTAATTACGTGCTAAGAGACCTGACTTCTCCGGAAGGAGGATTTTATTGTGGGGAAGACGCAGATGTAGAAGGAGAAGAAGGAGCATATTATCTCTGGACCTTAAAAGAGATAAGAAGTATTCTTGAGTTTGAAGACGCCGAACTAATTATAAAAGCTTTCAATTTAAAGGAAGAAGGTAACTTTGAAGAAGAGATAAGGGGTAAAAAGACAGGAACCAATCTACTTTATATGTCCCAGCCTCTTGGAATCCTTGCTGCAGAACTCAAAATACCAACTGAAGAAATTGAGAACCGAATAGATACAGCTAAAAAGAAACTCCTTGAAGCCCGAAGCAAGCGTAAAAGACCTTCAAGAGACGATAAGATTCTTACTGACTGGAATGGTCTTATGATTGCAGCTTTTGCAAAAGGTTTTCAGGCATTTGGAGATGAAAAATATCTGAAAGCTGCTGAAAAAGCCGCTGATTTTATTCTCAAAACTCTTTACAACCCCAAAAAACAGCTGCTTCACCGTTATAGAGATGGAAATGCCGGCATTTCTGGAACTGCAGATGATTATGCCTTCCTGATTCACGGGCTCCTTGAACTTTATGAGGCAGGATTCGAACTGCGCTATCTTAAGGCAGCTCTTTCTCTTAATCGGGAACTTCTTGAGCGCTTCTGGGATCCTATCCACGGAGGCCTCTTTTTCACCGCCTATAATAGCGAGTCCCTTATTTTCAGACAAAAAGAATTCACTGACGCAGCCATTCCATCTGGAAACTCCATAGAAATGCTGAATCTTCTTCGTCTTTCAAGAATGACTGCAAATACTGAGCTTGAAGAGATAGCTGCCGGGCTGGAAAGAGCTTTTTCGAAACTTCTCCGAAAAATGCCTTCAGGATATACCCAGTTCCTTTCAGCCCTCGATTTCAGGTTGGGTCCTTCATATGAAGTAGTAATCTCTGGAGATCTCAAAGCCGCTGACACCCGACATATGCTTGAAGAACTCTGGACATATTTCATTCCTAATAAAGTGCTTGTTTTCAGACCTGAGGGGGGAGAACCGGAAATTACTAAAGTGGCAACATATACGAAAGTGCAGGTTCCCATAGAGGGAAAAGCCACAGCATACGTCTGCCAGAATTACGAATGCCAGCTTCCGACTGCTGAAGTCAATGAAATGCTGAAGATGTTAAATGTCTGAAGACGGCAAGAATTCATGATAATCGTTAAAATCACAGTCTTTAGAAAAAATACTGGATCAGAACAGGGGTAGGGAAATTATGGAAATGAAAGAATATACACTACAAGAACTTGCAGAATATAACGGTAAAAGTGGAAAGATCTACATAGCCTATCAGGGACAGGTATATGATGTCTCGGGTAGTTACTTATGGGAAGGCGGAGTTCACCAGGGCCTCCATGATGCAGGAAAGGATCTTACTGAGGCTATGGATGAAGCGCCTCATGGTCCTGAGTTATTTAAAGATTATCCAGTTGTTGGAACTTTGAAAGAATAGAAAGAATAAACAGATTTATTTATCTTTTCAATTTTTGGAAGAATAAACAGATCTATTTTTTCCTTTCAATTTTATCTCTTACTGATACTTTCCTAATTTTCTACCTTCCTACCTATAAGGCAAAATATTTACCCACACAACTTTTAAATATTTTGTCAATAGTCCATATCATGTTATTTACTAAAATTCCCTTATCTATTGCTCTATTTTTTGGGGGTATACAGACGGCTGGAAAGTTCTCTGAAGAATTATCGTACTTTTTTCGAAGTACGGATGCGTATATCCCTTTTGCTGTAATTGGAATTTTCTTTGTACTTGCCGCAACCTTTACTTCAGTTTACCTTCTGAAGATGGACAGCGAAGTAGCTGAAACGATTTATACAACAAATAGAAGTGATCCCAGGCAGACAGCTATCAACCTTGCTGTATCCGATCTTGCTCGCTGCCTTAATTATGCAGGAATGGAAGCCCTTGAATGGCAGGGCGAACATCCTGTAATCCTGCCTGAGGGTACGCCTGTTGAAAGGCTTTCTGAAAACGGGTTTCAAATTATTGTAAAAAATCAGAATCTTGAAAGAGGGGATGCACTTGAAACTTCCATAAATTTGCCCTCAGATGTCTGGGGCAAAATCGAAAGTATCTGGAAAAAAAGAGATGTTATTCTAATTGTCAAAGATTCTTCAGGCAATGAAATAAAAAATCTTAATTATGGAAGAGCTACTGGTTTTTTTCAAAAGGTTTCATTAGAGGAATCTGTAAAAATTCCGGATTCAGTAGCTTCTGGATATGCATCTATTGAACTCCATTACGGAGATGAACTGAAAGCTTCAGACTGGTTCATGATTGGAGAAACCCCTGTAAAGGATATTACGGCAGACTCTTTTAACAGGCTTCTTTCCGCAAATTACCAGAGTAATAGTCATACTTTCATGCAATACGCCGTGAATGTAGAACCTGATGTAAAGCCAGAGCAGATAAGGATAAAAAAAGTAAGGGGAACCTTACAGAGGGAAATAGCACCCTCTACTAAAAATTATACTATTTACTACGTTTTCGAAATTCCTGTTCTGAATTACACCTTTGTGAACCTTCAATCAGGAGAAACATTCAACGGCAGTACGACTCTCTCAACGCTTGTGACTTCGAGGGAACCTCTGCTCGAGGAGCTTGTCAGGGAATATGAAATTGATCTTGTAAATTCTTCAGGGCCTGATTCTACATCGAACATCGTGCTTGGAGCAAC
>CAZCKG010000158.1:1615-5456 GCA_964498825.1 uncultured Methanosarcinales archaeon | reverse complement strand
TTAATGCATTCGACTGCAGTAACATTGAACTTCTCGTCACCAAGGATGCGGATAGGGTTTGTAAGGAGCCTGAAAATAATGCCTTCTTCTTTAGCGTGCTCGATTTCTTCTTTCCTGGCTGGCATCTCGTCTTCTCCGCGGCGGTAGACTATGCTGACCTCCTCGGCACCAAGGCGGAGGGCAGAGCGGGCTGCATCCATTGCTACATTTCCGCCTCCTACAACCACTACGTGTTTCCCAAGCCTGACTCTTGTGTCATACTCAGGGTCGTAGGCTTTCATGAGGTTTACGCGGGTCAGGAATTCGTTTGCCGAATATACTCCGCTGAAGTTTTCGCCCGGAATTCCCATAAAAGTAGGAAGACCAGCTCCAGTGCCCAGGAAAACAGCATCAAACTCGTCACAGAGCTCGTCCAGGGTCTTGATTCTGCCAATTATATAGTTAGGCTTAAATTCAACTCCCAGATTCTTGATATACTCTATTTCCTGCCTTACAATTTCTTTTGGCAGCCTGAACTCGGGAATGCCGTAACTCAGAACTCCGCCGGCTTTGTGCAGGGACTCAAAGATTGTAACCTTATGCCCTATCCTTGCAAGGTCTGCTGCGGCAGTTAGACCTGCAGGCCCCGAGCCTACAACAGCTACTTTCTTTCCAGTGGGTTCAGGAACTTCAGATGCCTTTACACCTTTCTGACGCTCATAATCGGCACAGAAACGTTCGAGCCTTCCGATCGCCACTGGCTGTCCCTTCTTTCCGAGTACGCAAAGGGCTTCGCATTGGGTCTCCTGGGGGCAGACGCGGCCGCATATGGCAGGAAGAGCATTTGTGCCTTTTATCTTCTCAATTGCCCCTTCAAAATCTTCCTCGCAGACCAGCTTGATAAAACCAGGAATATCCACATTCACAGGGCAGCCTTCGACACATTTCGGGTCTTTACAGGAGAGGCAGCGTGAGGCTTCGGCAAGAGCATCTTCTTTTGTGTACCCGAGAGCTACTTCATTAAAGTTCTTACTGCGTTCTTCTGCAGGCTGTTCTGGCATGGGGGTTCTTTCTTTCCTTGCATTTCCTGTTTTTCCTTCACTTAATTCTTGCATTTTTATCCCTTCCTTTCAGTGCAGCCCGCACCTGCATTCTTCTTCATACTTTTCTACAGCTTTTATTTCTTCACCGCGATACATTGCAAGCCTGTTCATTAGCTCTACAAAGTCAACTTTACGGGCATCAAATTCAGGTCCGTCAACGCAGGTAAATTTCGTTTTTCCGTCCACTGTGACTCTGCATCCGCCGCACATCCCTGTTCCGTCAACCATAATGGAGTTAAGGCTAACGAGAATTTCAACATCATAGGGGGAAGCTACGCCAGCAGCTACTTTCATCATGATTGGAGGTCCGATGATCACGACCCTTGCAACCTTTTCGCCGCTGTCCAGGATCCTTTTCATAACATCAGTCACAAATCCGTGGTGTCCTTTTGACCCGTCATCGGTTGCAATATATAGTTCTGAACTGGCTTTTTGCATTTCGTCTTCAAGAATGAGGAGGTCTTTATTCCTTGCTCCTATAATGGAAATTACCTTGTTGCCTGCTTTAGTGTAAGCTTTTGCCTGGGGATAAACAGGTGCAACTCCTACCCCTCCGCCTACAAGAATTACAGTGCCGAGCTTTGTGATATCTGCAGGGGTTCCAAGAGGTCCGACAAAATCTTCCAGATACTCGCCTGCAGAGAATTTTGCAAGCTGTTTTGTAGTCTTGCCCATTTCCTGAAATATAACGGTTACTGTACCTTTTTCCTTTTCAAAATCGGCAATTGTGAGGGGAATCCTTTCCCCCCTCTCATCAATTCTGAGAATTATGAACTGTCCGGCTTTTGCAGCTTTTGCCACGTCAGGGGCATCTATGACCATTCTGTACACTGACGGGGCTATTTCTTCCTTTTCCAGTATTTTATATGCCATACGATCACATTTTCCTGAATAAAAAGAATATTTCCTGAGCAGATGAATCGGTAAATTCCAACTATAGCGGAGTTTCACAAAAGTCTCAAACTCTGTATTTTTCCCGCGTGGACTTTCTTCCTATAATGGTTAATGGGATATATATTCTCCCAAATAATTTTAATTATTCTTCCCAGTTTGCATTATTTTTATTAGATATTGTACGCTGACTTCTTAAGATCTCTTTCACAAAAATAGAAGGTGCTTTTCTGGACTCTTTTGTTATTGTCACAAAAATTTAATAAATCTAGTGGGTGTAATAAAATTATGGGCAAAATCCCAGATCTATTTTATCCGGGAATAATGGAAAGGAGGGATGAAGGAGAGCTGGTCAACAGGTCTGAAGTCGAACCATTTTTAGTCCAAAGATCTATTTATTGAAAAGGAAAAACATTGCTCAAGAGACTGTTTGCTCGCCGCAATAGGATCTGATAATCTTTCTTAAAGCACCAGAGGATTGAGGATTGTTTATTCAACAGTCTTTTTAAGGTCTGAAAAATGGGAATCCTTCAAAGGTTAACCGGATCCTGGAACATTAGATTGAAACCTAATATGAAAATACTATTTTCAAAGGTGTAAGCTGATTAAAGGAGTTGATTATATGCCGGAACAAAAGAAGAAAGAAGAAAAGAAAGAAGAAGAAGCTAAAGTCGAGCCTATACACCCTTCTGAAGAAAGAGGAGGCAAAAAGAAAAGTCTTCTGGATACCTGCAAGTAATCAGGTTTTTGTTTTTATGTTTATTCTATCTTATCCATATTTTTTCTTTTTTGAACTGGGATAAATTTCAGCTAAGCTTATGCTGCACAACAGCTAAGTTTATACTACTCAGGTATTGAGGATAGGAATCAATCTGTTTTTTTCACAAATTTTATATGGGTATATGCGCATATGTGCATACATATGCTTGAAAATAAAGCTAAATTCTTCAGAGCCCTTGGAGATGAAACAAGGCTTACAATTCTTTCTTATCTTCTGGAGCACAGCTACTGTGCCTGTGATTTTACCCCTCTTACGGAAAAAGATCAGACAACGGTTTCAAAGCATCTAAGAGTTCTCGTTGAGGCCGATATTCTAAAATACGAAAAGAAGGGGCGAAATATCATCTACAGCATAAGAAATGAGGACATCAGGAAAATTCTGCTTTTCCTTGGAGTAGGAGAGGTAAAGCCCTGCTGCAATGGTCCGGAAGACTTTCGGATTTGTTGCAAGGATGAAGTCGAAGACAAAAAAGGAAGTAAAGAACATATTTAAGGATAGGTGGAAGAATGGATTCAAGTGAAAAAAAAGAAGTTATTAAAAAAAAATATGGTGAAATTGCAATGGCAGGCGGTTCATGTTGTTGTAACAGTACCTGTTGTGGAAATTCGAATGTAGCTGATATTTCTAAATCTATTGGCTACTCAGAGGACCAGATTATGTCTGTTCCGGATGCAAATCTCGGCCTCGGCTGTGGCAATCCGACAGCTTTTGCAGAACTGAAATCTGGTGATGTAGTCCTTGATTTAGGCTCTGGTGCAGGATTTGATTGCTTTCTTGCCGCACAGAAGGTAGGAAATTCCGGGAGGGTCATTGGAGTTGATATGACTCAAAGTATGCTTGAAAAAGCACAGAATAATGCCCTTCAGTATGGTTATTCAAATGTTGAATTCCGCCTGGGAGATATTGAAGCTCTTCCGGTTGAGAACATGTCGGTTGACGTGATTATCAGCAATTGTGTTATCAATCTGGCTCCGGATAAAGAAAAGGTTTTCAGAGAGGCCTTTCGGATCCTGAAGCCGGGAGGCAGGATGTATATTTCGGATATGGTCCTTCTCGCCGAACTTCCTGAAGACCTTAAAGACAACGA